>JASFMT010000049.1:0-13942 GCA_050117455.1 Gammaproteobacteria bacterium
TCAATCTTATTGAATTAACTGCGTTACAACGGGAAGGTATACATGTATTGCGTGCTATATGCGTTGCCAGTTATGAGTTATGGGCCATTGTAAAAAATTGGATCGTAGGAAAGAGGAAAGAAGGTATGGGGCTTGTATAAGTGGTTAATATTTATATCTAAAATCGCCACATTTACAATTTAACATAATATATATTATGCGCAATACGAGTAGCCAGCAATATGACCACAGACAAACAGATAATCTATGTTTTTGGGGAATGTTATCGCCGAAACCTCCTGTACCTGCGCCGCCTGACGCGCTAAGTTGGACCGTCCATCGTACCTGTGACGAGTTAATGGAACGGAAACAGATAGTTCATCCACGAAGTCATTCGTAACAGTACTTTGCGCATAATTGAGACATGGTGAAAATGATTCGTATAGATCGCTGTTTTTGCGAAGGCGCCACCAGGTACTTTGTCAGCGTATTGTTTAAACGCTGGATCTGTAATATCAATTAACACAGGAAGCCGTCCGGGAGATGCCGCTTGTCGGGGATCGTACAAGTTACCACCTGGTTGAATTTGACCCTCGGCGATTGCGGGAAACACCAATTTAACCTCCGCACTGAATACACTTCCTGGAATCCCGTCAAAGGCGACTTCGGCTTCATCACCAGCTTGAAGCCTTAACATGCTATTCTGGCGAAACCAGGCGACATAGTAATTTCCTTCGTCGTGTACGAAAATCATTACTGGCCGCAATGGTAACGAGGCAGCCATCATTCCCGGTCTCAATGCAACCTGGGTTACATATCCATCGGTTGGTGCTGTCACAACCGTTTGAGCCAGTTTAAATCTCGCGGTTTCCAGCTGAGCTTTCAAATTATTTACTTTAGCCAGTGCCAGGTCCACAGCGCTTTGACTGGTTAATTTACGCTTTAACAGGGTTTGTTGACGGTTTAACTCCGGCTCCGCCGCACTGAGTTCAGCTTCGAGTGATGTGACTTTACTTTCAAAAGGTGTAGGATCAATCTTAAAAAGGATATCACCTTCTTTTACTCTGGATTGTCCTCTAACAGCGACTTCGACAACCTTTCCGGTAACCGCCGGAACAATTGGTGTTGTTACAAAATATTGTCGGCTAATTTCTGAGTAAGGGTGGTTGTAATTCATAACAAAAATCAGAGTTCCAATAAGGACTACACCGCCCAGTACCGCGGTGGGTACGGTCCATTTTGTTAGAGGAACTTTGAAAATTTTAAAGATAGCGATACATATTGCAGTGTAGGTAAGTATCAGCAGCAGGTCCATTATTCGTCCCTCCCCTTTGTTGGATCCGTTTTTGTTTGGGGATCGTTAATTTCAGACACTGTACTATCTTTATCTGAGCTGGTATTTTCCAGTTTTGTCAGGCGCTCGCTTAACTCAGCGACAATTTCTTTAAGATCCGATGATTGAATTGTCGCTGACTTGTTCGTAACAAAACCCCAGCCACGATCTTCCCGGTAGAGTGTGGCCCAGATCCATAGCAACGGCCATATGACATGCAAGGTAAACAAGCTTATCCAGCCACTCACATGGATGGCATCCTGATGTGGATGATTGCGATGTTTTGCAATTTCATATGGAATATCGTGGATAGCAATAATTCCATAAAATAAAACCAGCACCACAAAGAAAAGCAGAAATAGCGCAAAATAATCTAAAAACATGACCACCTCATTTTCGCAATTAATCGGTTGGTAATCATACCTTTGTCGCCCGACGGCTGTGCAAGGGTAGCAAGATACAGATTTTTACCGAGTAAACTGACTGCTACCGGCAGCATACGAATAACCGTCAGACTCATAATGGCATATAATTAGGTGCTTAGATTTCAATATATTACAGCATCGTCACCATAACCATTACAAAAATCAAAAATACAAATAATATTATTCGTTTATGTTTTTGCAATTATTTATTATTGATTTGCAAGGTCTTTAATTTTCTCTACTTCGGTTTTCACTTTTTCAATATCCGAAACTTTATTGAACGCCAGAGTCGCCGCATGTAATGCCACCGCAACAACAATACCGGTCAAAATCAATCCTAGCAGAGCAATTATCACTGAAAGTATTCGGGAGAGTTTGTTGAGCGGCCGTATATCGCCATAGCCAACAGTCGTCGCTGTTATAAATGACCAGTAAATACTGTCAAATACCGTCCAGGATTCCCGGCGTCCTACGAACAGGCCAATGAGAGTGATTGCTAACAGGAAAAACACAAGCAACGGAGCAGCGAGAATAATGCCGTAGCTAAAAATATTGATAAATGTAAGCGTAAAGTCCATATTAAAGGTCTATTTTATTCATAATATAGTTGCCAAAGGTATAGTTAATCCATTGGACTTTCGGTAAATCGCCAGTAGATAAATTGAGTGATCTATACTTCTGTGCCATATCATGGCAGTAGTGTATTTTATTTGTTCTCACCATTGTCATTTTCTTTAGTCGCGTCGTGCTCGCGTTGTTTTAAATAAGGTACCCAATCTAGGATTTCCACATCTGACAAGGCGCGCGGCCGGGTTACCAAAAACATTACAGCGCGCAATCCATCCGTATAATAACCTTTGCCATTAAGACTATCGCGAACGATTTTTGGTCCAACAGCACCGGCACCCGTTGTATAAGCGAGTTTCCCCAAACCACCAGAATACAAAATATCCTGAATCAAATAGTTTCGTACTTCGTCAACATTTGGGTGAAGTACCAGGTCTTTAGTTTCGGTTGTAGTGAAACGCCCGCCCACAGGTCTTGCTGCCTGGGCGAGAAAAACCAGTTGGTTTTGGAAGCGAAATGGTGCCAACCACATACGTACCCAGGTTGCCGGCACACCACCTTGACCGGACTTTCGTACCACAATATCCGGTGTTCGCCCGAAAAGGATTTGCTCATTGTCTATGTCCAGTTCGATCTTTCGAAACCCACGCCGTACAAATGCGGCGATAATATCGGCAAACTCTCCAATCACTACGATATTGAGAGGATCCCCCGATTCTGTAGTGTCTAAACGTGTCGAACAGCAAGGTAATTGTTTCAGCCTGGTACGTAATGGCCCCGCTTGTTGATAGTTTTCAATGTCTGTGTTAGCGAATCGCTCCACGATTGCTGCAAGATCTCTATCTGGGGGGTCATCAGGTATTGGTGGGAAAACTGTGAAAGGAAAGATCTGTCCGTTACCAAGAAGGTCCACGTTAAGGAATTTCGTTTGCTGATGGGGATTGGTAAATATAATGCCGGATTGTGTTGATCCTGGCGCGATGGGATTTTTAAAACCCATCGCATCGAAGTGGTTGTCCAGCCTGGTGTTGGTTTCACCCCCAAAGGTTGTATGGAATGACCAGGCCACTTCTAACGGCGAGAAGATATCCGGGTCGGTACCGGACCGTAACAACCAAAGCATTTGCTGTGAGGGATTTTCAACTTCAATCCATATGGGTTGTACGCCCGTCTTATTGATATTCACGCCGAACATCTGCAGGGAATCGTCGCTACTCAGTACTGCCGCATTGACGCGAACACCCTTGACTTCTTGCGTCACTGCGCGATCCTGTAATTTTGCCGTGTCATATTTAGGTGGCACTTGCCAGGTTGAGCATCCAGCCAATGTCAGGAACAATAAATTTAAAACCAGCATAACAAAAGCGGATCTTGCTACGTAGCGATCAGGTCGCGACTTCCCCGCTGATATTAATCCTGTTACGGTCATTGCTGCTCCTGGCGATTATTCTGCTTGATAAAGCCGTCTTCTCGGCCTTCCCATGACAGAAAATTAATGTCATTAAGCGGCGTGGGATGAACGTCGAATATCAGAACTACGCGAAAGCCATCCGTGTAATACGGATCTGTAGTGAGATTGCCACGGGGTGAATTCTTAGCCGCAGCGCCCACACCTTTGGCCAATCCTAACCTGGTCAGGGATTGTGAATAGGCCATATCTTCCAAAAGCGCTGTACGCGCTTCATCCACATCCGGGTCTATTTTATGAGTTGTCAGGTAGGGTGAATGGATTGTCAAGCGGGTGCCGATGTCGCGACTAATCTGCCCAACCCACACCGGTTTGCCTTTGTACCGCATAGGAGCCAGCCAGAGGCGTAAGTGATTGCGTTGGTGGATGTTGTCGCGTGCCTTTTGCAACGCAAGATCCTGAGGTCTTTCGTACAGATATAGCGGGCTTACGGGGGCATAAGGATAGCGCTCACCGGAAAGTACTGAATCTATCATCTTGAGCACAGAGCCGAACCGGGTTTGTTCTGTCGGCCTCCATCCTCGTCTTACAAGTGCCGGAAACGCATCCGCCCTCCCCCCAACAATAACAAGGTTAAGGGGGTCGCCCATGCGGGATGCATTTTTGTTGGTGACGCAGCATGGCAGCGCTTCAATGGCGGCTCGAAAGCTGTTTTCATCATTGTAGTCTGTAATTTCGCTTTCGGTATAAATCTGGTTCTTAAAAGCGTTACGAGCGTGGTAATCGGCGTGGAAACCCGGCACGACGGAAAAAAACGAGAAGGATTTAAATTGACCGCTTGCGACGAGATCTATTTGAACCATTTTTACGCCTTCATCCAGGTTTGTGAGAACAAATCCGGATACTGTCTTACCGGGTGGGATGGGATTATGAAAGGCTAGCGCCTCAAAATGTTGCTCGAGGCGCTTTTGGTTTTCTTCATTAGACGTAGAGCCGAATGCATCTGCCGCTTCGGAAGCTGGAAAGAAGTTCGGGTCGAGTCCCGGCGACATTAACCAGTAAGCAATATTGTCCCCGTTTTCGACCTCGATCCATACGGGTTGAATGCCTCTACTTGCCAGGGGTGCACCATAGATGGACTGGCTTTCATCGGCAGAAAGAACACTGGTGGATACAATCACGCCACCATCGCTGCGCGTTGTTAATCGGCTTTTATAGGAAAGCGTCTCAGTTTCGGGCTGAGAGCTTATTGAGGCACAGCCGGACAATGCGAGAAATACCATTATGTATGCGAGCGCTTTTCCGAACATGTTTACCACACATTGCGATAGATGATTTACGGAGAACTATTTCTCAAATTAAGAAGTTACAACTGCCCTTCCAGCGGAAATATTGATAAAAAATCATTTTTTAATTTCATCCAGGTACCGGCGTTGGGTTCGTCATCGTAACGCTTTGCCGTTTCCGCTGCCAGATCCAGCCAGACCAGCTCATTATCCCCGAAGTCTTTTCCCGTATTGTCCAGCTCAAGTTTGTACGCTAACTGTGTAATAGATTTGTCCCACCACTTCGCGAAGTGTGTGGCAATCTCTGTATCTTTGATAAATATTCCCATTTCAGTATTAATGCTGGTTGACCTGGGATCCAGGTTGTATGAACCTACAAAGATATGTTTTCTGTCAAAAATATACACTTTGGAATGCAGGCTGGCCCGGGAACTCACATCCATCAATTTTGCTTTTTTTCTGGACCTGTAGGTAGGTTTCATCTCGTAGAGATCAACGCCGAGCTCAAGTAAGGGTATTCTATAGGGCGAGTAGCTTGAGTACACCAAAGGCACGTCAGTTGACGACAGAGAATTCGTCAGAATTCTAAAATCGATACCCCTGTCTTTTGCCTCCTTTATCCGATTGACTCCTTTCTCGCCAGGAATAAAATAAGGAGAAATAATAATTATCTCTTGTTGGGTATCCGCCAACAGGGGATCAAGTTTGGACCGCAGATGCGTGGAGTCATCTTCTTTGTCCCGGTCGATTTTTTGCGGATCATCATAAAACACCTCCGCCTCGTCCCAGAAGAATGTTAGTTTTTTCGCTGTTATATTATTTAAAAGCCGAGACTTTTTTACGGCATCTATATAAACTGTGTTGCTGGCTTGAGCAACGTGGTTGTCGAGGCTTTTCTTGATGGGTTCGATCGCCTGTTCATCGCTGCCCGTAACCAGCGCATCGACTGGAACCGAGAATTTACTGTTCCAGTACGAGTCAAATTCTTGCGAAACTGCATGAACTACGCTGCCAATGGCGAGCAAGTCAAAATCCTGTACATCAGCCGCTGGATTTGCATCAAAGTATTCGTCACCAATGTTCCGTCCTCCCACGATTGTTACCTGGTTGTCTATGGTAAACGACTTGTTATGCATACGTCGATTGATACGGCGAAAATCAGTTATTATATCCATGGCGCGAAAATTGCGGTTAGCAAAAGGGTTGAATAGCCTAACCTCGATATTCGGGTGCGCGTCCAACGTGGCCAAAATGTTGTCTTTGCCAGCCATATTGATGTCATCTAACAATAGTCTTACCCTGATCCCTCGATTTGCGGCTTCAAGCAAAGCGTGCACTAGTAACTTGCCTGTTAAGTCGTCGTGCCATATATAATATTGGGCATCGATTGAGCGCTCCGCCGCATTGGAAAGCACGTATCTCGCGGTAAAAGCATCGACACCGCCCTGGAGCGGTAAAAGACCCGTTTCAGATCTCTGGCTTTTGGTTAGGGACTGTATAGCCCTGCCAAGCTGTGTGTTTTCGGTATCCTGATAGGCAAATGAGACAGGTTTATCAGTAACGTCGGGTAGTGAGGCGCATGATGTGACAATTAATACCGAAAATACAATAAATAATTTCATCGAATGCCTCATACGTGTAAAATCAGCTAGCGAGCTAAATTTGAGTCATTGGTGCGTATTGTTCATTGTTCCTTCGAAATGCCACTCTTTATAATGGGCGACAACTGTTGGTCCATTTTAAGAGACAAATACTTGTAAGATAATAATACCGCCAGTAACGCGAGCAACATCAAAATAGCAAGGAATAAAATCGTCCCCCACATATAATAAAATGTCTTCTTAATTGTTTGACCGGATAGCGTTGACAACCTGTCAGCAATACGCTGGACATTGGCGTCTGAGCTGAGATCCATGATATTCTGAATCTCGTCAATGTCGACAGCTATTTTTTTAGCAGTTTTCGCAATGTTATTAGCTGATCCAGGAAGTTCCTCAATAGAGCCCAGCAAATCCGCGGCTTCTTTTGTTACTACAAGGTTATAAAAAACCTGCTCGGCTTGCCAGGCAATTAATTTGGGTTGACGTTCAGCCAGATACAAGGCGCGTTCGGCCAGCAATCGGGTCCGTTCTATTTCCTGAGTTGCTTCACCCACTTTTTTAAACAATCCCCCGGGCTTGCCCTGGTCGAATAGCGATGAGCTGTGCCGTAGCTCGGAAAATTCACTGAAACGTACTCTCGCAACAAACGCCAGTTTATCCTTGTTTCTCTCTCGCCACTCAACCAGTAGTGAATTGAGCTCATCGATTTGCTTCTTTGACAAGATGTCATCGGCTATTCGCCACAACTGTTGTTCAAGTTCTCCAAATGCTTCCAGAAATATTTTAGCCTCCGGGCCTAATACTTTGGGTATCCAGTTGTCTTCTATAGTAAACGCATACAGTTTGACCATAGCAATCATATCAACCAGCGCGATTTCCGGGTTCCGGCTGGCAGCGATGGAAACGGCGGAGGTGCATGCGTTCAATCTCCCGTTGGACGCCACCATTCTTTGTTTCGGCGACTTTGGATCGCCTAGCAATAAATACTGGCCGGTGGCCTGGTCGATTTCCGCCATTAATTGATCTGAAAAGCTCATTAACATAGATTGCACTTCTAACGCTGGAAATTCCTCTGATTCGGCGGCTTTCGCCGTACAGTCTACAGGAGAAGAAGCTATAATGGCGGCAAACAGTAAAACCGGCGTGACCGGCATAAATTTGAAAAGTTTTCCTGTTGTTCTATTGATAATCATAGCCAATCGGAGTCAATCAATTACGATCTGGTTAGAAACAATGTTCATCAGCACAAGCCTTAGTGGGGCTGGCTGGCAAAATTTAGAAAGTCTGTTAAGCGCAATGGCTTGGAAAAAAACCACCCCTGCGCCATGTTCACGTGCAGTCCCGTCAGATAATCGTATTGAATCTGAGTTTCGACGCCTTCAGCAATAACATCAAAACCCATGGCTTTGGCGAATGCCACCAGCCCATGTACAATGCCGGGTTGTGGATTACTGTCCGTAATATGGTCGATAAAGAATTTGTCCAATTTGATAATATCCGCGCGCATTCTGGATAATTGCATCATATTGGCATCGCCGGTACCAAAATCATCAATTGCGACTTTTATCCGGTCCTTTGTTTCGCCGAGGGTGTTTAACGCCAGTTGGTCAGGGAATCCCCTTTCGGTCACTTCCAGTATGATCTTATCGACACTGTCCATCAATCCGGCCTTGATTGCGGCGTATTCCAACCCCCCTCGCCCAATCAGTTCCGGTGGGACATTGATTCCAACATGCACGCCTTCAGTGTTGTCCAACCATTCCTTTAATTCTTTTGCCACCTGTTCGATAACCCAGTAGGTAATCAGGCCCGATAACGGAGTATTTTCAATTCGGGGAATAAATTCGTCTGGCGGAATGTTTTCACCGTTGCTGTTCCAGCGGATCAGGGCCTCCGCGCCGACACACTGCCTGGTTTTCAAGTCCATGGTGGGCATGTAAACCAGATAAAATTCTTCTTTTTCTAATGCGGTACGGATCTGGTTGATGGTTTTCATAGTAAAATCATTGCGTGAGAGTTATGAATAACCGTTATTTAGCATCGTCCAGACATCGTGGTTTTTTGTACTTGATGCATGCCATGCGCGTGCAGGCAGCAACCTCGCCCGCGGCACTACGACGGCAGTTGTTGCAACCATCGAAAAATGTCAGGCACGAATCCGGGATCATGGTTTTCCAGCTGTCGTGGTTGTAGATGGTCTCCTGAGGCTGGGAAGCAGTACTGTCGTCGCGATTTGAAGATATGCTGCAAGCGCCAAGCAAATGAGAAATGAAAACGAGAATAAAAATAAGCAAAACCCGGGGAGCCACCCTGTTGCCATCTCGCTCGGTGAACGGTCTTTTGATGTTGATGTTTCTCGATATCATAAGCTTTTATGTGTGAAACCTAAGTCAGGAAACCAATTGTCCGTTCGACTAACCAGAATGATGCTAGCGAGCCTATTAATGAGCTAACATATTTTTTACATTTGGCTAGTAGATTCATTTTGGTAATAATAAAGTCACAATTACTCTAAGCGCTAACCCTTCTGGTGCGCTGGCCGGTCCGTCAGCCCAGTATCGCACTCCCCCACCGATACTGACCAACTGATCGCCAACCTTTGTGACCTTGGAAACAACCCCGTTGATGGGTACGGTCCATCGGTTGCTTTTCCAGTCATAAGTGCTTTCGGTGTTTAAGGTGTACGTTATTGCTTCGGGCGTTGTGTAGGATAAAAATGGTTGCAGAAACGTGGAACTGATGTCTCTACGTTCATCTTTGCCGGATACGGACCATATATGGTTGAATAGCGCACCATATGTCCAGCCGTTTTCCTGCTTGAGCGCCACCGCGGTGGGGCCAACTCCCCATTTATCCGCCGTCAGTGCATCTTTCGATCCGGTCGGTAACAAAAACACCGGGCCGACTCCCAAAATCCAACCAGCTTCCGTTGGTGCTTTCGGCGAGAAAAACAGGCTTTGCACAATATCGCCGGTACCCGATTGACTCTTACCGGGCACAACATCATCTTGTGAAATAAGCGGCAAGATAGTACGTGAAATAATATTCCAGTCTTTATTCAACTCAATTGGAATAACCGGCTGAATGTTCAGGGTCCAGCGTTCGCCCTGATCGTTTGCACCGATATCCTGATCATAGTTCAACTGAAATGGCACACTGATCAGTGCCGCAACCGGATTGGATAGTTGCTTGGCAAGATCCGCATTATCATCTGCCCACAATTCGCCAACTAATAAAAATTGTAACAGGAGTACCTTGAGTAATTTATTTAACGTCATAATGTAGTTCCGCCGTCAGTTGTTTATTGCTCGATATAAGAGATCCAGTCCATCATTGAAACAGCCATCACCATGGATATGTTTGTGCGAGGATTGCATCTGATCTCTCATAACATAGTCTGATTCATTCAATGTGACGCCAAACAACGCTGGCGATGACAGCATGGTATCTTTTTGGGAATGCTTATAAATGGATCGATCTTCTTTGATGGTCTCCAGCACCTTTATCTCGGCCAGTTTCTCCCGGGCAATCGTCAGTGGATTGTCGGACAGTATGGCAAAATCGGCCAGTTTCCCCACTTCGATACTGCCCTTGGTTTTTTCCTCAAAATGTTGCCAGGCGGGCCATAGGGTCATGGCCTTTAGTGCCGTGTTAACGGGAACTCGGTGTTCAGGACCCAATACCGCACCGCTGCGTGTGGTGCGCGTCACCGTGGCAGAAAGCACACGCATGGAATCCGGTAAGGCCACCGGTGCATCATGATGTGTGCTAAATCTCATGTCCTGTTCCAGCACCCAGCCGGTCGGTGAAATATTCTCGGCACGCTCAGGACCAAGTACCGAATCGCGGTGCCAGTCACCCCAATAAAAAGTATGCATCGGAAACAGTGACGGAAAAATCTCAAGTTCTTTCAACGATCCGACCTGATCCTGTCGTAAGGTCTGGCCATGGATTAGCACGGGACGGTTCTGCACATCGGGATGCTTTTGTCTGGCCGCACGCACCGCGCTAATCATGCTATTAATAGCCGCATCACCATTGGCATGTACCAGGATTTGCCAGCCATGTGCAAAGGCCTTCTCAATTGACTGATCTACGGTCTGCTGATTGACGGCTGCATATCCCTTGTAATCCTTGTCCTGTCCGGGTGGGGGTACATGATACGGTTTGCTTAACCAGGCTGTTTTACCCTGCGGTGAGCCATCGATGGTCAGCTTGACACCACCAACACGAAAGCGATCGGTGTAAGTCATAGCAGGTTGAATATCATCGACGGCAAGAATATCCGGGTAGCTGACCAGATCAATGTCGAGTTTACCGCTGGCTGCGATACGTCGCATGGCTTCTATTCCCGGGCCGGTGGCACGACCCTCCTGCCCCGTCGTATAGCCATAGGATGCGAGCAACTTCGTACCGGAAAGAACCAGTGCATCATTAATTTTGTCATCGAAGCGCTCGGCCAGTTTTGTCAAAACATAAAAGAACGCATATTCTTCGCAAACGCCGTTGGGTTCATTGCTATTCGGCTTGCGACGATATGCGCCTCCCTTTGGATTTTTAGTCTCACTGGTCACCCCGGCGATTTCCAGCGCCTTGCTGTTGGCCACGCCAAGATGACCTGACTGGTGGACAATGATAATGGGAATGTCAGTGGAAACTTTATCAAGATCATCCCGGGTTGGGTGGCGCTTTTCGTCAAGTTGGGAATCATCATAGCCAAAGCCGGCAATCCAGCCAACCCGCTCAACCACCGCCTTGTTATTGGAGGCCCAGTCTTCGAGTAGTTTCTGAATAGCGGCCACGCTGTTGCCGCTGCCATCAGGTGCCGGTAGCAGATTTGCGGTGGAAGCCTGTATCCCGATCGCGTAGGCGTGTCCATGCGCATCGACAAATCCCGGCAACATGGTTTTGCCCGCCAGATCAACTTGCCGGGTATTTTTCCCCGCGGTTTTCATCACCTCATCTTTTTTGCCTACCGCGATAATTTTGCCATCCTTGACCGCCACGGCTTCGGCACCGGGCTGTTCATCGTTTATCGTAATGATGTTACCGCCGGAATAAATCGTATCGGCTTTGACAGCAGGTGATGTTGATTGCGTTGAATTCTCTCTGGAACAACCTGTACTTAATAGAATAAGAATATAAAATACAGTTAGCGATACGTTTCGAATATCCATTAACACTCCTCGGTTCGTACTGACTCCTACCCAAACTAATCCAGACAGTAAGGTGACAATATGTCACTCATTTCGCACTTTGTATTTCCCGTTGCAGCAATGACTATATCCGTACTTGAGCATATAATTCGTCGAATACTAAACCGGTTGTTCCCAGCAATCATTCCGGCAACGTTCACTCGTTGTTCAACGGGCCCGTGGCATCGGCCGTGGCACCGGTCTGGTCGGTGGCGGTCCGGCTATGGGTGGTTTCGGTCTTACTGGAGGCCGAACATCCGGTGGTTTCGCAATCGGGCGTTCCGGCCTTGGTTTACTACCTGTAGGCGGACGATAATTCGGTGGATAATAGTCGCGCCCCCAGTACCATGGTTCGTAGTATCCCCCGCCGTAATAAACTGAACCGCCCACATGGCTACCACCCGTCGATGAACATCCCGCCAGCGCGAAAAGCAATAAGATCACGCCCGCAACAGAGCTGGACTGTTTCATGGCTGCCCCCAGTTCACGATGCCGACAATTCCACCTTCGGGATCGGAAATAACGGCAAGATTGCCATCTAATAATGATTTGTCCGGCTCCACCATTATCTGTCCGCCGGCGGCTGCCACTTTCTGCAGCGTTGCTGCAACATCGTTAACCTTTATATAGGGCAACCATCCTGATCGGTTGGCCTGCTCTGGCCGTGGTACGATACCCGCACGGAGCTTGTCAGCCGAGCGTAAAAACTTGCGCTGGTCATTTTTTTCATCGTCGACGATTTCATAATCGGCCAGCTGTTGATAGAACGCGGCCTCACGCTGCAAATCACTGGCATACAGATCCACCCACAAAAACTCTCCCACTTGAATATCGTGATCGGGGGGATCACCACTATCCGAGTTCAGTACGCCAAAAAACGCACCTTCTGGATCTCTTAATAATGCATAGGTACCACGTTGCTTCAGGGAGGTTGTCGGTGTATGTACCGACCCGCCAGCATTTTTCGTCGTTGCAATCGCATGATTCGGATCAGTGACCGATATCAAACTGATCCACAACGCGCCCGCTTTGGCATCAGCGGGCGGTTTGATCTGGAACATACCGGCAATATTGCGTTCACCATTTTTGATGATGGTGTATTGCTTATCAGATTGGCTGATGGGTTGAAAAGTCCAGCCAAACACCTCGCCATAAAATTTCTTCTGTATCGCGATATCCAATGTTGCCAGATCAAACCAGACAAACTTACCGGGAAGTTTGTTTCCCGTGTTTGTTGCGTTTAAGGGTGGCAACACCGGTGCAGCAACTACCCATTGCAGTGGCAATAACACAACCACCAGCATGAATGCTGACATATATTTACGCTTCATTTTAATTGCCAATCTTGTCATTCATTATTCACTATGGGGTATACCAGATTGGCGATGAGAACGACCACTGCTGATGCGCCACTTGGTTAAAGAGGATCATTAATAGTGCTACAAATAATAATGTGGACCCTAACGCTCTGGGTAAGGCTGTATACGATGTTCCTTTAAGGAAACCGCTGCTTAACGTGCCAATTATCATTTATCTGTTCCTCTAGACTGCGTCGTTGAAAAATCATAACTAGCGTTAGAATTTTTAATTATTAATATTTTGGCTATTAGTGTTTCTACTTGCCAGATGCGGCTAAGTTATCAATTGCCGCTTCCACTTACTCTCAACACGACTTCAGGGGTCGTTCAAACAGAATCTATTGAGCATCCTTATTTATTATATGTGTATAAAACATCCAGAGATGAGGTATTAAGTAATCCCTAACAATGTTAATAAGCTCCTCTCTCGAATTGTTGTCAGTGTTGTATGATTAACTATAAATGAAATCAATGGCTGCTCAGCTTGATGTATCAACTTTACACAACAATGGATAAGTTTATGTTTTTTCGTGTATTTAGTTTTTTTATCATAAATTATTCAAATAAGTACTGACATTGATCAATCCTTTCACTTAGTACGTGACTCCTGAATGTGTTATCAAAGCGCACTAGTTTTGTACAACCGGCGCTCAAGGTAAAGAAATTTTACAAATAATGACTAACGTAGAAACTTACTGATAGCTTTGATTGACAGTCCACTCTATCGCATCGATTAGCGCCTGATCGTCAATTGGTTTTCGGAAAAACCCCGATATACCTATTCGTTTAG
>JASFMT010000050.1:0-13915 GCA_050117455.1 Gammaproteobacteria bacterium
AACCCATGGCGTGGTTGGAGGCGGTTTTTAAGTCACCGTGATAGACAGGACCCGTGCGGCTATGCTCATCCATCACATACCACTGCACCGTCTCGGGCATTTCGCCCGACAGTACCGGATCGCCTAAATGAATGAAAATCTGCCGCTTCACTAAAATGTTCCGATGGTGCGTTGTAGTGTAGTTATTTTATTACCGTCGCGTTTCAGCAGGCTGATTACCGTCACCTGCAGACGGCCGATTTGCGCGATTGAAGTCACTTCGTAGTACTGACTGCCAACGCTTAAGTTCATTTGTTCCATCTGTTTATCAAACTGTTCGATTTCGTCCCGTTGCTCGGGATCATTTTCGACAAACAATTCCTTTTTTATTTTTTCAATAAACTTCGAGGTTTCTTTGTAAGGTTCTTCTTCCCGGTTTTCGATGAGCATTTGCAACAGGTTATCATCAATCCCATTGTGGATGCTCTGTATTACCGCCGGTGGCGCGGTATTAATGTTGATCGGCACTTCGTGGTCATTGATTGTATTAATCAATGGCGGATTTTTACCGCCACCTACAAAACAGTTATATTCCTCGGCAATGAGGTTTTTCAGCGACCGCAACTCACTGATACTGGCCATGGGCTGGTTGGCGGTCCGGTAAGGCCGTTCACCGGATAGATACTCCATATCTTCGGCACCGCCCACTTCAACTTGTTCATTCTTGTCAATCCAGTCCACTACCACTTGAGACAAATCGGGATTGAAGCTGCTTTGCTCGCCGCAGGTGTCTCCGCTGGTCATGTAGTCCACAAATCGCTGAAATGCGTTAACGTAGACCGGTTGCCTGGCACCATTGGCGTCAACCATATTGTTGATGGGAAAACGCGCGGTGGCATCCCGGATAAACCCGCCAATGGTACCACCGTCGACGGGCACCGGCGGCAACTCGGTATTCCAGGGATCGATATCCGGATTTAGCGTATCAATATTTTTGTCCTGATCACCATTGGCCAGCACTTCTGCGGCAAATAATTCGGCACCCAGTGCGTACATGTAGGCCTGGTCGTAGTGAATTAAATTTTCCGTGCGCCGGATATCCAGGCTCTGGCGGTCCGCCATGGCCACCGCGGCGATGGCTACCAGGGAAAAAATTAACAGCGCGGTAATCAGCGCTACTCCTTGTTGTTTGGCCTGTTGTTTGGCCAGCGCCTTTGCAGTATTAACCATAGCCATTTAACGCCCCACCCGCAGCAAACGCGTAATTTTGCCAAACTGCTTGGTGTCCACATTCACTTCGATTGCCCTGGGAATAGACGGCAGGTTTTCAGCGGGTTGCCCCAGCAACTGGTCCGGCCAGCTGCTGTGCCATTCTCCCTGCTCATCCAGATAGCGAATCTCCACGCCTTTGACACCGTCCAGTAATACCGCTTCATACGCTTTGCTGTCCTCAGCCCGGTCCAGTACCCGCCAGTAAGCCCGCACCAGTTGCTCGTCGCGCACCGCATAGGCTACCCGTTGCAAATGACTTCTGGGCTGGTTGGCCGGATTACGCCAGCCACCGCGCGTTAATTCCAGCAGGTAACCCTCAAAATCATTACCGATAACCGCGGGCAGCGGTTCACCGTATTCGTTACGCACACCGCGATCCACAATTTGCTCAATATCGCGAGCCAGCCAGTTCATTGCCAGCTGTAGCTGGTGCAGTTGCTCAGAATGCACTTCGGTTTGCGACCGCGCCAACAATACATTATTTAGTCCGCTGTAGGCAATGGCGGCCATAATGGCAAACACCGCCATGGCCACGACCAGTTCCAGCAGCGTAAACCCCGTTGAACGTTGTTTAATGTTGGTATGCATAAACTATGAACTGGGCTTGCTAACAAAGCCTACCAGGGTAATCAACGGATTTTCATCGTCTTCATTGGTACGGACCCGTATGAGAACACGGCGCATGGTTTCAATGTCCGTTTTCTCCACTTCCTGTTCCCAGTACCATTCGTGCTCGGCCATTAATTCCGTCCCGTGCGTTTTCTTAACAGCCGGCCATTCCTGGTCGTTCATAATATGCAGTTCCGCCATCTTGTTCATCGCCACCCAATGGGCAAAGGTGCGCTCTTTCAGGCCCGTTGCATTACGCACGTTGGCGGACACCGTCATCATTACCGCTGCCATGGCAACCGCAATAATCCCAAGGGCCACCATAACTTCAATGAGGGTAAAACCGGTTGCTGCTTTGACAGGTATATTGCCACGCATGGGATTAAACCCTGTTACCGTCGTTAGCACTCATAATCGATACGCGATGATTTTCAGGCATTGGCATCTTCGCCACTCCCCGGTTGTAGATACTCAATCTGGCCGGTCAGCGTGCCGGTAACCCGGTATATGGCGTCACCGTGGGCATCGCTGAGGGTCAGCGTAAATGGTGTGATCTCGCCGCTGGATAACAGGTAAACCTTGGCTGGCTGTTCCCGGTCACTGAGATTGACTTCCTGATCGTCAATATACAATTTAACGTCAAGCATCTGTGGAAACTCGCGGGTACGAAAAAAACTGTCATCTTCCATGGGCTCCCACTTTGAACCGGCCAATTCGGCGAAACTGTACTGGGTACTGGTCAACAATAACGCCAGTTCCTGTCCTCGCAATACCGCCTCTTCGCTGGCCAGGCGCATCAGGTGATGCAGGCGCTTGGCTTCGTCTTCGACATAGCGGTCGCCGTGCTGGCTCACCGACAAACTGGCAAAGCTGACAATAACACCGATGATAAAAACCACCACAATGATTTCAAACAAAGTGAAGCCGCGCTGCATTGCGGAAGATTTTGCAAAACCCATGGTTTTTGCCTTCATTACCTAAAGATCACTTTGCAGCATTTAATAACGGTAACTTTAAATATTACCAACTGCAAAAAAGAACTGTTGCCACTGCGGCCGCTTATTGAGGTTGTTATGACGTGACTTGATAATCTACATTTGGGCAACAATAAACGATTCACAACACGATCAGCTCGGTAAATCGTTTACTGCAATTCCCAGTTACCAATATCCCCATTGGGCCCCTCGCCACCGGGTTGTCCGTCAGCGCCCAGGGAATAAATATCAATATCGCTTTTCGCACCGGGGGACAGATACTGGTAAGGCTCACCCCACGGATCCTTGGGCAAACGGTCCATATAGCGTTTCCAGTTCTTGGGCTCCGGGGTACCGGCGGGCTTGGTAACCAGTGCTTCCAGGCCCTGATCGGTCGTTGGGTAGACGAAGTTAT
The DNA here is from genome assembly GCA_050117455.1 of Gammaproteobacteria bacterium. Classification (GTDB taxonomy): domain Bacteria; phylum Pseudomonadota; class Gammaproteobacteria; order SZUA-152; family SZUA-152; genus JAKEGK01. The sequence goes on from JASFMT010000050.1 coordinate 3,250, forward strand.
CCAGCTTGTATAAGTTTAGCGCGCTCTCCAGCGCCCGGATATCCTGCTTGGCCTTGGTGATCCTGGCGTCGTCCGGACGGTCCATAACGCGCGGCACCACAATGGCAGCGAGAATCCCGAGAATAATGACCACGACCATAACCTCGATAAGCGTGAAACCGCCTGTCTTGCGGAGCTTGCCAACTGCACTGCGGGGTTCCTGACTAAAATGCTTTACGTCCACCAATATACTCCCATACGTAAGAAATTTGCTGAATTGCGAATTCGATAAATAATTAGTCGCATAACCGTGTACACAGGTTTTGCTCTGCTGCCGGATCCGATACAATAGGTATGCCAATGGTAACAGGATTCCATAGCATTTTGTGTTTCACATCACGGAAAATTAGCCCGTAAGTGACGAAATTAAGAGAGAATTTCCTTTATTGCGGCGCCTGTTGATCAGGCTGGTCAATAACGGTCACGGATGAATCAATAACTAACGATTATCCTGAACTATTATACCAAATATATATCATAATCCGTTTAGTCTAAGAGCTTCGTTGTTTGATGGTCAATCCACGCGCCCGCAAAGATAGCAACTATAAACCATTTTTCAAACGCCACCTGTTGCCGATTTGTATCGCGTTTGTTGTGACCTTTATCGGTCTTTTTGGTTCCGATATGACACTTTGGCTGCGGTTTGACCGTAATGCCATTTTATCCGGCGAAGTATGGCGCATATTCACCGGTCATCTCGCCCATCTTTCCTGGAAACATCTGCTGATGAACGTGCTGGGACTGGCGCTGGTATGGGCGTTGTTCGATCGTTGCCTTTCCACCAAACGCTGGTTGCACACAATTTTGTATAGCGCGTTGGGTATCAGCCTGATGTTACTCGTGATCGACTCCCACCTGCGCTGGTACGTCGGCCTGTCCGGCGTATTGCACGGCATGTTCATGGTCGGCGTGCTCTATGACCTCAAATCCGGGCGCTGGGATGCCAAGCTATTACTGCTGTTAATCATCGCTAAACTGCTGTACGAGCAACTGGTCGGCCCCTTACCCGGTTCGGAAAAAACCGTCGGTGGCAGCGTTGTCGTGGATGCCCATTTATTCGGCGCGATCACGGGGATAATTACCTATATGGTCTTTCGCCGCGTCGACAGCCGTTCTGTCGTAGCCCATCAACACTAACGTTGGCATTGTTAAAAGCCGGACGTCACAGTTTTTTATAACCAGCCATAACACCCATAATAGAACTGCTTTTGCAATCTGTTGCTATATGGCGTCGTGCACTGGCGAAATCATTGCTGTTGCTGGCGTATTTGCTGGTACATTTTGGCATCATCAGCGCTGTGGCAACAGGCGATGATCTTCTCGAAACGATCTTCGTACTCGCTCATAATCTTTAGTGCAATTTTCGCGGCATCGGGTTTGGGATAACCATAGACTCCGGTACTGATTGCCGGAAAGGCAATGGATTGAATGCCGTTTTCCAACGCCAGTTCCAGGGAACGCCGATAACAACGGGTCAGTAGCTGCGGTTCACCCCTGCCGCCGCCGTGCCAGACCGGCCCCACCGTATGAATGACGTAGCGTGCCGGTAACTTGAATCCGGGAGTGATTTTGGCATCACCGGGCTCGCAACCACCCAGCGGTCGACACGCCTCCTTTAATTCCGGGCCCGCAGCACGGTGTATGGCACCATCCACGCCCCCGCCGCCCAGTAACCTGGAATTGGCGGCATTGACGATGGCATCAACATCAAGCCTGGTTATATCATCTTTGATAATTTCCAGCATGAGTATTTCACGCCGTTAGCTCATAACGTTAGTTCATGACGTTATTTTACGACGCGCAGATTGGGTTGTTTACCTTTGGATTTGGTGTCGTCACCACCACTGTCGGGATCCGGCGGTACATCGTCATCATCGGTAAAGACCATACCGCGGCCATTTTCCTTGGCATAGATGGCCATTGCCGCATGCATAGGGACACAAACATACATGGGGTTGCCGCTGAAGCGGGCATTAAAGTGCACTTCGTCGTTGGCAATCTCGAAGTCTTTTACGGCGGCAGGGGCGACATTGAGAATAATTTTGCCGTTGGAAACATATTCCGTTGGTACCAGGACATTTTCAACGTTGGCATTTACCAATAAATACGGAGTTAGTCCGTTATCAACAATCCAGTCATAAATTGCCCGTAGCAAGTAAGGTCGACTACTGGTCATGCAACACCTTTGTATGGGTTTCCTGTTCACGCAATATCTTACGTATATCATGTACGCGGATAGTTCCAGTACACTGGCAGCGCCGTTAACAGACGGCGTGCCCTGCGTGCGGTTCAACGCGCTAACGTATCTCCCGCTCGGCGTCGGTTAAACTGGCCTGAAATGCATCCAGGCCGAACAGACGCTCGGCATATTCCTTTAATGCACTGGCTTGTGGTGGTAACTCGATGCCGTAAACCGGCAGGCGCCACAGTAGCGGTGCCACTGCGCAGTCCATCAGTGACAGTTCGTCACTCATAAAAAACGGCTTTTGTTCAAAGATGGGTGAAACAATTGTCAGGCTTTCACGCAATTCCTTGGTGGACTGGGCCACATCATCCCCAGCGACAATACGGTCGACCAACCTGTCCCAATCCTTTTGAATACGGCACAGGGTCATCCGGGCGCGTCCACGGGACACGGGATCAACAGGCATTAGCGGCGGGTGTGGAAAACGTTCGTCGAGATACTCCATGATGACCTGCGAATCGTACAGTACCAGTTCGCGATCCACCAGGGTTGGCACCGCGCCGTAGGGATTGAGTTCCATTAAATCTTCCGGTGGGTTTTCCGGGCTGACATCAATGACTTCAAAGTTGATACTCTTTTCCGCCAGTACAATTCGGACCCGATGACAGTGAAGGTCATTGGCCGAGGAAAACAGGGTCATAACAGATTTTCTATTGGCAATCAGGGCCATCATTACCTCTCTACACGTTCTGCATTAGATATACGCCGACTCATGGCATTTATGGGAAACCACGCGAGACAAACCGCGAATTATACATTAAAAATCCGGGAAATGGCGTAAAACAGCTATAACATATTGATATCGTTATATTTATTACCGGCTAGCGGTATAGGCTGAAGCCCACGATGGCAAGTGTGATGAGCCGGAGAGGCAAAGCAACAGGCGGCCGACGCACCCGCCGCGCTAGTGTAAAGTCAATGGTCGGTTAGTGATGACGATGAACTTCTTTCCAGTATTCCTTCTTAAGCAGGAACACGATGACAAAAAATATGGCCAGATAGAGCAGCACCCATTTTCCTAACTGGAGCCGGGTTTGTTTGGTGGGTTCGCCCATATAGTGCAGAAAATTCACCAGATCACGTACTGCGGCGTCAAATTCTGCTTCGCTCATTTTACCAGGTTCCGCGATGACCAGGTCCGAAATAATTTCCCGTTTAACACCCTCTTCGTCAACGAAATCCTCGTACTGTGCTTCCTGCAAACCCTGCAGTTCCCACAACACATGGGGCATAGCGACATCCTTGAACACGGCGTTATTCACACCCCAGGGCCGGGACTCATCGCGGTAAAACGATCGCAGGTAAGTGTAAATCCAGTCAACACCGCGGGAACGGGAAACCACCGACAGATCCGGAGGCGCGACGCCAAACCAGCGCTTGGCGTCTTCTTTTTCCATGGCGTTGTGCATCAGGTCACCGACCTTGGCGCCGGTGAATATTAAAAAGCTCTCCAGCTGCGCTTCGTCAAAGTCCAGGTCTTTGCCAATGCGGTTATAGCGCATCATTGAGGCGGAGTGACAATTAAAACAATAGTTGGCAAAAAAGCGCGCTCCGCGGCGCAGGGATTCTTTATCCGTCGGATCAATGTTCGCTTCGTCCAACGGATATTCGTTACCTGCCGCCAAACTGGAGGTACTGAGCAATAAACCCAGACTGAGCAACAATCCCAGTATAATTATCCAGCCGTATTTCATTCAGGTTATCCGGTCCGGTGGTTTTTTGGTTTTATCCCATTGGGTATAAAACGGCATCAGCAGGAAAAAGGCAAAATACAAAACAGTAAACAACCGGGAAAATAGCGTAGCAACCGGCGTCGCGGCAACCGTACCAAGATAACCCAGTCCAACGAAGCTGATCACAAACAATGCCAGCGCAAGTTTAAACAGAAGACCCCGATAGCGAATGGACTTCACGGGGCTACGATCCAGCCATGGCACCACAAACAAAACTGCAATGGACGCCCCCATTAACATGACGCCGAGAAACTTGTCCGGTACAGCGCGCAAAATGGCGTAAAACGGCGTGAAGTACCACAGCGGTGTAATATGCTCCGGCGTTTTTAATGGATCCGCCGGAACGAAGTTATCCTTTTCCAGGAACCAGCCGCCCATTTCCGGGTAATAAAACACGACGGCTGCAAAAATCATAAGAAACACGATGGCGCCCAACAAATCCTTGAGCGTGAAAAAGGGATGAAACGGAATGCCATCAACAGGGACGCCCTCCCTGTTTTTATTCTCCTTGATTTCAATACCGTCGGGATTATTGGAACCCACCCGGTGCAGCGCAATAAGGTGAAACATGACCAGCCCAATGAGAATCAGCGGAAAAGCAACAACATGGAAGGCGAAAAAACGGTTCAGTGTTGCATCGGCAACCACGAAATCACCACGAATCCACAACGCCAGCTCATCGCCTATTTCAGGAATAGCACCGAACAATGAAATGATCACCTGTGCGCCCCAATAGGACATCTGTCCCCACGGCAACAGGTAACCCATGAATGCTTCCGCCATTAACAATACAAACAGCAACACGCCGAACAACCACAGCAGTTCCCGTGGCTTGCGATAGGAGCCATAGAGAAACGCGCGAAACATATGCAGGTAGATAACAATAAAGAAAAACGACGCACCGGTGGAATGCATATAGCGAATAAGCCATCCCCAGTTGACGTCGCGCATAATGTATTCCACAGAGGCGAACGCGGTACCCGCCGTGGGCTTGTAGTTCATGGTGAGGAAAATACCGGTGAGGATCTGGATACCGAACATCAGCATGGCCAGCGAACCAAAAAAATACCAGAAATTGAGATTTCTCGGCGCGTAGTATTTTACCAGGTGATCTTCCCAGAACTCCCGGGCCGGGAAGCGGGCTTCAATCCATTCTCTGCCTAAGGTAAACCAGTAGCGCATCAGGTATGCTCCGGATTAACGCCGATCATAATACGCGTATCGGTTACAAATCGATAGGGAGGTACTTTCAGATTGGATGGCGCGGGTACACCGGCATAGACACGGCCCGACAAATCGTAGCGCGAACCATGACAGGGACAGAAAAAGCCGCCTTTCCAGTCCGGCCCCAGATCCGGCGGGGCCAGTTCCGGACGATAAGTGGGCGCGCAGCCAAGATGGGTACAGATACCCTCCATCACCATAAATTCCGGCTTGATAGAGCGGTAATCATTTTTGGCGTATGCCGGTTGCTGTGACAGCTCGTCAGAGTGAGGATCCCTTAATTTATCTTCGACTTTCTTCATTCGCTGCAGTATTTCGTCGTTGCGCCGTAAAATCCAGATGGGCTTTCCGCGCCATTCCACCGTCAACAACTGCCCAACCTGGAGCTTGCTCACATCGACATCGACCGGTGCACCGGCCGCCTGTGCCTTGGCGCTGGGATCCATGGAAAGAATAAACGGCGTCGCAACGTATGCCGCACCAATGCCCCCCACAACGGTTGCCGCCGCGGTCAGAATCCGGCGTTTTTGCCGGTCGACCCCTTCATCGCTCATTGATGACTCCTCAAAGACACACGAAATATGACGAAAGATTCGCCGCTACGTTCTTGGTATGTTGTCAATCTTGATGTGAAAGCATAGCAGAACCTTTTAGCCATGCATCAATTAAGTTATTAATATAATTATAAGCTAATATTAATATAGTGGTTGTGGATAAATTGTCTTCATTGTCATACAACCTACTGATTTAAAAGTATAATTAAGCAATATTCGGTAATCTGCATGTTTTGGTAACTGGAGATTTTAGCGATCCTGACAACCTCAGGCATCCAAACCTCCATTTATTGCAATAACACCCGGGAACCTTTTTTCGAAAAACCACACGAACGGACTATGAACTGGAAAGCGTTCCTCAAACCCTTGTTACCCATCGGCGTCTTTGTTGTCGTCACATTAATTACCCTGAGTTTGTTCCGCTTTGGATTTATCGTTTGGCAATGGGAACGGGTAACCGCGGCACATGCTATCACGGATATCATTGTACAAGGGATGCGCTTTGATCTGGTGTTGTTAGGATACCTATTAATTATTCCAGCCACCCTTACCCCCTTTGCCGCCACTCACCCGGTAGTTCAAAAATACTGGCAGCAACTGTTGCGTATATATTTTCTGCTGTGCGGCGTAACAATTGTGTTCATGGAAATGGCCACCCCTTCATTTATCACTCAGTATGATGCGCGGCCCAACTACCTGTTCATAGAATATTTAAAATACCCCCGCGAAGTGTTTGACACATTATGGGGCGCATACAAGATCCAGTTGGTAGCAGCCGCGATCACGTGTGGACTGGTTATTTACCTCGGCTGGCGTACGACGAAACCCTTACGGGAGTTTCGGGCACCTTTAGGCCTGGGTAAAGCCGCCATCGTCTCTCCAGTCATTCTAATCCTGTGTGCACTGGCAGCGCGCTCAACCCTGGACCATCGTGCTATTAATCCAAGTATGGCCGCGGTTTCCCCCGACCCGATGGTCAATGAAATGGGTTTGAACTCCAGCTATTCGCTACTGTACGCACTATACGAAGCCAAACGTGATGAAAACGGCGGTGTCCGCTACGGAGACCTGCCGGAACAAAAAATGCTGGCCACTATACGCCAGGACATGCACGTCGCCGATCGATCATTTACAGACAGCACGATCCCCACATTACACACCCAGGCGGTCTCGAACAAATTGCAGCATCCTTACAACCTGGTCATTATCCTGGAAGAAAGTTTAGGTGCGGAATTTGTGGGCTCGCTGGGCGGAAAATCCCTGACACCGAATCTGGACCGTTTTGCCGACCAGGGCATCTGGTTTAAAAATCTATACGCCACCGGTACACGCTCAGTACGGGGAATCGAAGCAGTGATAAGCGGGTTTCCACCCACCGCGGCGCGCAGTGTTGTTAAGCTGAATAAAACCCAGCGGCACTTTTTTACGCTGGCGCAGTTGCTGAGGGAAAAAGGCTACCACACCAGTTTTATTTACGGTGGCGAGGCCCAGTTTGACAATATGGGACGCTTTTTCATGAACAACGGCTTTGAACAGGTCGTGGATCAGCACGATTATGAATCCCCGCAATTTACCGGTTCCTGGGGCGTCAGCGATGGGGACCTGTTTAACCGTGCACACAAGGAATTTTTAAACCATGGCGATCAGCCCTTTTTCAGCCTGGTTTTTTCCTCATCCAATCATTCCCCCTTTGAATTTCCCGACGGGAAAATCAGCCTGTATAACAGCCCAAAAAACACCGTGGAAAATGCCGTAAAATACGCGGATTACGCGCTGGGACAATATCTGGATAAAGCAAAAAATTCATCCTATTGGGATAATACGATTTTTCTGGTGGTGGCTGATCACAACTCGCGGGTCTACGGACCGGAATCCGTACCGGTCTACCGGTTTCATATTCCCGGCCTGATTCTCGGCGGCGGCATAAAACCACAGGTATTCCGACCCGTCGCGAGCCAGATTGACCTTGCGCCGACCCTGTTGTCACTGATGGGCGTCGCCAACACCAACCCGATGATTGGGCATGACCTGACCGAACCCTATTATCAGGATATGCCGGGTAGAGCGCTGTTACAGTTTCACGCAACCTTTGGTTTTATGGAAGGCAACCATCTTGTGGTGTTGCAAAAAAACCTGGCACCACAGCAATATCTGGTTGAAAACGACCACCTGGCTCAATCAGAGCCCATTGATCCCGGCTTGGAAGAAAAGGCGCTATCCTATTCGATGTGGGCTTCCACGACAGTGGACAAGCAACGCTACCATTTACATGAAACGGATAATCCTGCAATCACACCTCCGCCCCTGAAGAAATAATTAATCGCAGTACGCCGGGAATGATCAGCGACCTATCCTAAGCATTGGGGTTAAGGGCGCATAACAATACCAGCACGACCAGCGCGCAAAAAAAAGCCTCTCGAAAAGAGAGGCTTGCAAGACGTTTATTGTTGTTATTTCGTTAAATGAATAGAGCCTTTTCCGGCCGCAAGTTCATCCCCATCAGGTTTTGACCAGACCATATCGGTTCAAAGTCCATTTAATCGTACCAATGGCCGCTCCCAGCACAACAACCGTCACCAAAATGTCGGAGATAGAGGTCATGGGCAAATGATAGTGTTGCGGTTCGACTGAACCGGCGAGCCATGTGTAGCGTTCCAGCCAGGTACCGACAACGATACATGTTGCGATGGTGACTATTACTTTCGGATTATGCCGGTTGGGTGTCCACGTAGCAAATGACACAAACGGAATAATGAATTTCAATACCAGGAACGTCCACCATAGCGGTGCCAGTTCATGCTGCATCATGGCGTGGAATCGGTCCATCTCCGTCGGCAAACGACCGTACCACATAATCAGGTACTGGGTGAAATAAAAGTACGTCCACAATATGGTGAATGCCAGCATCATTTGCGCCAGATAATTAAACACAAAAGGTTTAAAGGGAGCGGTTATTTTGCCCGACGAATACAGGATATAAAGCATTATGGCAAAAAAGGCGAGGAAACAATGAAACATACTGACAAACTGATATGGTGCGTAGCTGGCGCTGTGCCAACCGGGCACCATGGTCATTTCAAAATCCCAGGCCACCAGACTACCATAACAAACGTAGAAGAACGGAATGAGCAATGCGATATTGCGAAATTTACGCTTGATGGAATAAGGCGCATCATCCGGGGCGGCAAGACGCTGGTACTTGATAAACAAAGCAAACATTCCTGCCACGATCAAAAAGCTGATAATCTGCCGCGCCACCAGAAACGTATAATTGTGCCAACCGTTAAGATGATGCTCGCCTCCAGCACCTTCGCCATGGTGACCAAGCCATTGGAAGGTATGCTCACCGGCCACCAGCAATATGATCAACAACACAAAGGCTAATGGAAACAGCGCATATAGAGACACCGCAAAATAACGCACCTGGGTGCGCCACTTACCGTTTGCCAGATGCAGTATCGACGCGAAGGTAACACCTGCAAGCGCCATATACAGTACAAATAAGAAATTGGTCGTTAAAATGGACCAGCTACCAAAACCTTCCATCAACCTTACCCCTGTAATATCTATATAATATGAGATTAGCTGTTTTTAATTCCGCGCCGACATATCGTTCAGTTCGTTTCTTTCGACAAAGCGTTTTTCACATAATTGACCACGTGCCAGCGCTCTTCCACGGACAAGTCATTGGAACCGCCTTTAGCGGGATCAGCGGTTGGATCGCCGTAGGCCGGCATCACGAAACTGCCAAAGGTAATCGTCCCCCAAATCCAGCCTTCCGTTAGATTGGTTTGTACATAATCGTCGGTTAAATTAATCGCGCCGATTTTGCCACTCACCGGCGAATCCGCCTTGCCGGTTAATCCATGACAGGCCGAACAATATATACGGAACAGGCGGCGCCCTTTCTTGATGGATGCAGCCGTGGGTTGAATAGGATTTTTCAACGTTTTAGCTTCCTCGCGGCTAGCGACCTTGGTAGGAATCCCAAAGACCGGCACCGAACGACTTGGAAAGGGTGTCATTCGCCCTTCCTGTGGCTTGATACTTGGCTGATTCATCATGTCCTGGGACCAGGGCCATGCCAGTACTGTAGCCGGCACCAGCACTGCCGCAAGCACAATTATTATTTTTTTAAACAGCATCAGTCTCATGATCTCAGCACCTCTTCACGAATTTCCACTGCTTTATGTTCCTTAAACAGTTCTTTGATTGGTCCCAACGTGTCATCGTCGACGTCAATGAGTATACCCACCTGATCGAGACTGACTTTTTCGCTGTAAAGGGTATGACGTTTTCTTAATAACCCCGATAAAAATATAAACGCAAAGAAAGTACACCATACACCAAAGAAGATCAGCATTTCATACATCAGCACAAAATTGGATGGTAACGGCACAACGGGTTTACCGCCCTGCGGCTGCACCAAAAACGATGCCTGGGCGCCGGCCAGGAAAAAGAACCCAAAGGTCACGCCAAATAGCGCACCGAACAAAGTGAATTTCTGAATATGCACTGGCCGTTCGCCAAGCACCTCTTCGATTTCCGGATGCTCGATGGGTGACTTTAGTGTCACATCGTCAACGGAAATGCCGGGCACCTTGGTTTTGCGTATATCAGAAATTGCATTAAACGCTTCATCAAAATCGCTGAATAAGCCCATTACACTATATTTGCTCATTATTACGCTCCCTCCAGACCGGGCTCACCCGAAGTAGACGCTGGATCATCTTTCCGACGATGGAATTTGGCAGCAGCGTCTTCGTTAACCAGGTGACGGCGGCGATGGTAAACCATCTCTTTAACTTCATACATGGATACCGACGGAAAGATCTTCACAAAGATCAGAAACAGTAACCCAAACCAGCCAA
>JASFMT010000051.1:0-13867 GCA_050117455.1 Gammaproteobacteria bacterium
AGGTTACCGTTGCGTCGGTGAGCGTGACTTTGCCGGCGCCACCGCCAGGCTGGGTGATACCGTTGTTGCCGTACTCGGCCAGCACGAAATAGCTGATGGCCTCATGATCAGGCAGGGCGCCACGGATGCCGATTCTGGCGCGCTGGACCTGGAATACCTGTGCGCTGGAAAGGTCCGGAGCAATAACGTTATTCAATGCATCCTGTCCCTGCCAGAGGCCGGTTGGTAACTGGGTTCCCGAAGTACGCATAAAAGCCGGCTGTAAAAAGCCCCACACCAATGGATAGGGTGATTCGGTGACGCCCTGCAAGCTTAGCCAGTTAACGGCGCGGGCATTCTCTATGGAAACAACGTTAAATATGACGACTGTGATAAGTAGTATATGTTTGATACCTGGCGTCATGCCTTTTCTCCCGGTGTAACGATGTTGTTCAACTTGATGTGGCGCCCGTCGCGTTATTGCATAAAATCGGTTCACGGCAAACTGCTGTAAGGCAGTACGAAAGTTGTGTAGTCCAGTCAACCTTCCCTGGTGTTTCGTCTGTTTGCTTCGGCCCTGTAAAATAGTTGGTTGTTTTAATGCGCGTTACTTCCAGAAGTTGCGAATGATGTCGTAATCCTCATCCCTGGCTTCGACGAAGCTGGTCAGATTGAATATCTTTAAAATCATCTTGCCTTCGGGGCGTTCATTCCAGCTTAAAATGGCGCTTTTAAACTTCGCCGCGTCCTCTTCCGGTACCCGTGTGTGCACCATGTACAAGGTATGTGGAACGGAATCCGCCTGGTGGATAACATGCAATTTTTTGCTTTTCAGGCGGGTTTTTTGCCAATGATGCAGGACCGGGGTTGTGGTACTGCAGGCGTCCGACTTGCTCACCAGTACCATCTGGATACAGGCAAAATGATTGCTGGTGTACACCATATTGATCGTGTTTTTCCGGTCTTTGTAATAAGTATTGAGCTCTTTTCTTATAACCTGTGAAATAGCCGATTCTGCCGGCGGGTTGGTCAGTGTTTTGCCTTCCAGATCCTTGATTGACCTGATTTGACTGTCAACTCGGGTAACCAGTATCGCGTCCAGCGGTTGTGAGCGCCGGGCCAGCGGCCGGTAGTTGTGTTCATAGGCTAATGGGTAGTCGAAGGGCTGGACAAATATGATATCGTAGGTTTCTTTGGCAATTTCTTCAGAGAATTGTCTAAATGTAGGCCGTGATTGTGCGATAACGCGTTTATTAACCTGGCGGGTGAGGTCGTTGCTGACAGCATTGTAGTATTTGATAAGCGCCACCATTGGCATAAACGGGAACACGCCAAATTTGTATTCGGTGAATTCCTCGGCGTGCACTTTTTGCACGGCGCCGAATATCATAACCGTGAATACCAACATGGCCGGCAGCTGCCGATATTTCGTTGAGTTGATTTTGATCATCCTTTTCCGCCATATACAATACTTAGCAAAAACATACAGCGGACTGATTTTGAAATACTTTAATGAAAATCGGTCTGGTGATGAGCGCAGCGGGAGATTGGTTGTTATATGACTTTCCGGTGTTCAATTTGCGCGTCGGACGGTTCTTTTAACGGGAGCATCACGGTAAATGTAGATCCCTTTCCTGGTGTGCTGCTGACGCCGATATTGCCGCCCATCATTTCGCAGTAATTCTTGGAGATGGTTAACCCGAGCCCGGTTCCCCCGTATTGGCGGGTTGTGGAGGAGTCTGCCTGGGTATAAGGCTTGAACACATCTTCCAGTTGTTCTTTCGACATGCCGATACCGTTATCAGTGACTTCAAAAATATAATAAAGGGTGTTATCTTCTTTCAGAGGGAAAGCGTTAATTTCAATGATTCCGGATTTTGTGAATTTGCAGGCATTGCTTAACAGGTTCAGCAGTATCTGTTTGAGCTTGATTTCGTCGAAGTAGCCAAAACCAACTTCATTGTCGATATTCATAAGCAATTCGTTTTTGTTTTCCAGAAGCTTGGGATATATTGACCTTGAAATTTCAACAAGTACTTCATTGATGTTGGTGTAGTTATAAGTAATTTCTGTTTTTCCTGCTTCGATTTTTGACAAGTCCAGGATGTCGTCAATGAGTTTTAGCAGGTGTTTCCCTGATTGATGAATTTTTCTGAGGTCTTCCAGGTTTCTGTCGTAGTCATTGTCATTTTCGTTCGACTCCATTAATAGTTCGCAATAACCAATTATCGCGTTCAATGGTGTCCTCAATTCATGGCTCATGTTGGCCATAAAATTACTTTTAATCTGGTTGGCCGATTGCGCCTTAATACGTTCCTCGGTTTCGATTTTTATTCTCTTTACATAGTCAATAATACGCAGGTGCATACGCTCAAAAGCCCTGGCCAATTCCCCCACCTCGTCCTTGCTGTCAAGCAGCTTCCGGTCCATGATCAGGTTGTCAGAAATGACATTATATTGTTTGACAGAGCTGCTTAGTGTTGACAGGCGTATGGTTAGAATGTGTCCCAGTATTACGCCAACAATAGCAATGATTAGCATACCAATGATGCTGATTTTTATGCCCAGTGAACGCGCTTCAGTGATGATGGCCTTTTGCTTGTCATTGGAAAACTGAACATGTACGCTTCCCTGGTTGCCCAATTCACGATTTATCCAGTATTCGGTTTTGCTGTCGACAATCTCGGGCAGGGGTTCGCCCATCATATCGAGTTGATTGCTTGCGATTATGATGTCGTCGCCCGTTGCGACATAGATGTTTCTGACTCGAGGGTCTTCGCTGATCCGGGCAATGTGTGACTGGATGGAGTCGTACTCTACGGAAAACAGTGAGATGCTGGCTAAGTCGGAAAGCAGGTTGACGGTAACATTGTCCGTTTCATTGAGTTGGGTGCGCATCTGCGCGGCGTTGAAGGCAAGTGTCTGCCACAGGATATAGCCGACCATGATCGCGGAAAGCAGAACCAGCATGGCGGTAATGCGATATCTCAGCGAAGAAAAATTGATGGGCGGGGTTTTCATCTCTAAAACGCGGCAGCGCAGCGATCAATAACCAGCTCAGTGGGTTGAGTAAAAAGCATAAAAGTCAGTAATAAACATGACGCCATGATTGGTATTCTGGGAATTCCGGCATATACCTGATTAATCAAAATTTTTACCTGTAGCTATATATAACGGACATTGGCGGCGACGCTTGACTACGCATTGTTATGGATACTATGGCGCAAGGGGCATTGTCGGAAGATAGGCGGCTATTTACGTCAGTGAGGGTGAAATAGCGGCCAAAAAATCGCTAATTTCCTGATAACCAAGTAATTTTATCAGGATTTTCCGGGGGCAATCTGCGAATACAAATGGGTTTCCAGGCCCTGCAGGCTGGGCCCGGTTTTGGGTGTTGCACAGCGGATCGTGGCGGTGCGCTATTTATGCGGCGTATTGGGATAGATCGTATGCGTTGAGATATCAATAAACGCCAAAGGCGTTGATGTCTTCGCCGGAGGTGCGGTGTTCCTGGGCCCGGTATTTTTTGATGGCGGCGTCCAGTTTGTCCTGTTCAGAAGCGGACATGCCGGAATGGAGATAACGTTCGGCGGCACGATAAACGGATTCAAGGTGTTTGGCCAGATAATTGAGATTGAGCACTGTTTTGGCAATGTGTTGTTGATCACTACCGCTTTCGCGCATGATGCCGGCCTGGGCAATGGCGGCACTTAATTCGCTGTCACTCACTGTAACAGCATAGCTCGAGTTTTCCGGTGACTGCAGGTTTCGGTAAGCATTGATAGCACTGATCAACTTACGGTGAGCGGATGTGGAATGTCCCGAGCGCAGCAGTGTTTCGCTGGCGGTAACTATTTTATTTAGTTCCTCGGTCTGGTCGTGGAGGGCAAGCAGGCTCTTTGCCAAAAAGTGCTGGTCTTTGTCATGCCATATCAGGCGTTTGGCTTCCTGGAATGCCGCTTCCAGTTCGGCCTTTGTTGGTTTTCCCATTATAAGGACTCTATATTGTCTGAGTTGCCTTTTTGTGCTACTTCGCTGGCTTGTGTTTAAGTGTTATAGCCCCTTTATTCTTAATACACTATCCTGGTTATTGACGCAATTGTTTTTCCCGTTTTTGTTCGATGGCGATGATGTTCACGACGTCATCCAGTTGTGATATTACCACGTCCAGTAAATCATCTACGGTGACAACGCCCACCAGAACATCTTCGTCGTTAACCACGGGAATTCGGCGAATGCCCTTGCCGCGCATAAGTTTCAAGGTGTCGTAAACATGGCGACTGTCGCGAACCGTTACCAGGTTCTGACACATGACATCGCCAGCGGAAACGCTTTTAATATCAACCCCTTTGGACAGTAATTCAATGACCAGGTCACGATCGGTAACAAGGCCTACCGGGATGTGCAGGTCATTTTGCTGCTCGGTAATGACAATAGACCCAACATGGTGTTCGCGCATGAGCTGGGCAATTTCCGCGATAGAAGCATCTTTGCCGGCAACGATGACGTCGCGATTGCAGATTTCTCCGATAAACATGGTATGGGTTCCTCGCAGGTAGGTTTGGTGACAGAAATGGGTTGCGTCGATTTTTACGCAATCCCCTGATGTATATTAGGGTTGTGCGTTGGTGAGCGCGTTGATGATGATCAATAAATTCCCGATGACATTTCGTTGCATCGGGACCGGATCAGCTGTGCCAGTGATTGAATATCGGGTTGTTGGCGGGTGTCGACGTCAACACGGAATGGTTGCTCGGAATCCTGCAGCGGTTGGTAGCTCTCAAGCTGGTTTTCCAGCACTTCGAGACTGGCTTCGGAGATAGCATCCTTTTGTCGCGAACGTGACAAGACCCGTTGGCGCAGGGTGTCCGCGTCAGCGGTAAAATCCAGGATCAGGAAATGGGCCGATTGTTGCTGCGCAAGTTTCCGAAAACGATTCCGTTGTGCCTGCTTTAAAAATGTAGCGTCCACCACGACATGCCAGTGATCACCGATCAGCGAAGATGTCATATCCATCAAGGTATCGTAGGTTTGTTCGGTTGCCTGTTTGGTGTAGATACCCCGGTCAACCGCCGACGTGCTTTTATCCGTGGGTTGTAGATGAAAAAGCCGTTTGCGCTCAACATCCGACCGCAAATGAATAGCAGGCAAGTGTTTTAACAGCTCACGGACAATAGTGGTTTTGCCCGCCCCGGACATGCCATGGGTGATCAACAGTGCTGGGCGCATTGTCGTTCGAAAGGCGTCGGCCAGTTCAAGGTAGTGATGGAAATGAGTCAACGCGGTTTGTTGCTGTGTTGGTTCATTTGAGGCCTGGCCGGCGCGAATAATTTCCACCTTTGCCCTTACCATGGCACGGTATACCAGGTAGTAACGTAACCCGGTAACGCCGAGATAGTCACCGGAAAATGTCAGGTAGTCGTTTAGAAAGCGCGTTGCCATATCCTGACGCCCGCGTGAGGAAAGATCCATGACCAGGAAGGCGATTTCGCTGATCGTATCGATCCAGCGGAAGTCGGGGTTAAACTCGATACAATCAAATGGCGTCACCCGGTCATGAAACAGGGCGATGTTACCGAGGTGCAAATCACCATGGCATTCGCGGATATTTCCCTGGTTTCGGCGCTCGGTGAAAAACGTACGCAGGTTGTCAAACTCTTTATCGCTCCACGTCTGCAACGCTTGGAGTTGTTGCGTATCTGCTGAATTCGCCAATTTTAGACAATGGCGAAAGTTCTCCGTGACTGCTGCATGGATGGTCGCCGGTTTGCCGAAATCGCTGTCCTCGCCGGCGGATTCCACGTTCCGGTGAAATTCCGCAATTATGGCCGCTAGCCGGTCGATATGCTGAAACCTAAGCTGATGCTTCTCGATAAGCACGTCAAACTGTTGTTGGGGGTTAAACTGGTGAAGGCGGACGGCGTATTCCACGACTTTGCCGTCACCATTCACTACAACGTTGCCGTCATCTTCGGTGAGGGTGACGACGTCTATATAAAGCTCGGGCGCCAGGCGCTTATTGAGCCGTAATTCCTCGAAACAAAAATGCCGTCTTTTCGCCAGGGTGGTAAAATCAACGAAACCCAGGTCCACCGGTTTTTTGATTTTGTACACCACTTTTCCGGTGAGTAATACCCACGAGATATGGGTTTCAATGGGTTCTATGCGGGTGGCGCCGTGCAAGGTGCGCAAATAAGGTATTAACGAACTGATAAGTTCAGGCATGGGTCAAAAAGATATCTGGTGTGTTTAACTGTATTATTATCGCATCGAACGGGATAACTCTAATTGATACTTATCAACGACTGGATTGGACTATAGCCGCGTCTAAAGGGCAATATAGAACACTATGAAACGAGGTATTAAGCTTAAACTGTATATGTTGGTATTATTAGCGGTTAGCCGCCCGCTACCGGCGTCAATATTTATGTTGCCGGACAATGGTGATAACGTCGTGGGCCATATCCAGTACAAATTTGTTACCGGCGAGGAGACATTGCTGGATATTGCCCGTATTTTTGATATTGGCTACAACGAAATAGTTGCGGCAAATCCAGGCGTCAATCCGTGGCTGCCTAAAGACAATCACCGCGTGGTAATACCCACGCAATTTGTGCTCCCACCAAAACCCTGGCGGGGAATCATTGTCAATCTGCCGGAAATGAGGCTATATTATTTTCCACCGGCGTCACGTTTCTCTGACCGGCGTGTGATTACCATGCCGCTGAGTATCGGCAAAATTAACTGGCAAACCCCGACTGGTGCCTTTCACGTCACAGAGAAAATCAAGAACCCCTCATGGACAGTACCGGAATCGATCATCGCGAAATACGGACTTGAACGCTACGGCAATCGCCGCGTTATTCCCCCCGGTGATGACTCAAACCCCCTGGGTAACTTTGCGATCTTGCTGAACGAACCGGGTTATCTCGTGCATGGCACCAATAAACCCTTCAGTATCGGCAGGCGCGTGAGTCACGGTTGTATTCGCCTTTATCCGGAGGATATCGACTTATTGTTTGATTATGTGGATCGAAAAGCGCCAGTGCGCATCATAAAAGAACCGGTCAAAGTAGGGAGGCGCAACAACAAGATCTACGTGGAAGCGCATTCGGTCTTGAAAGAAGATGTAACTGAGAGCGGTTTTAACATGACGCCGGTGGTGAAAAACATTCTCGATTATATTCCCAACCACCGGGTTCCGGAATCTGCCTGGCAACATCTCGAAAAGATAATTTCCCAGGCATCCGGATTCCCCGTGTCTTTCGTTAGGTTGACGGATCGTCGAGCGCTGCAGCGGCGGATGTCAAAATAAATACCGTCGACAATAACCGGCGATCCGTTAGCGGTGTAGTCAATCGTTTATCAGGATTGAAATACAACCTTCCTATTTAGTCATGGCTTTTTCATACATTCTTTCTGATTGAGCTGCGGCATCGCGGGCCAGTGTTTTGGCTTCTCTGGCTTCTGACAACGCCTGGTCAGCTGTTGATTGCGCACCGTTAGCGGTTGCCAGTGCCTGGTCAGCTTTTTGCTCGGCGCGCAGTGCTATTGATTTGGCTTCATCGGCGGTGGCTTTGGCTTCATCCGCGGTGGATTGCGCCTGCTGTACGGCGCTTTCCAGGTCGGAACCACCAGTGGAGGCACAGCCAATGAGCATGAATGCCAGTAGTCCATTTACAAGTACGAGTCGGGTCAATTTCATTTTTCTTGTCTCCTCCTGATTGCGTTCATTAGCTCACATTTGTCACACATTTGACGGCCTGTCAAAGAGGTGGTCTCGTTCACTGTCTTTAACGTTAGGGGCAGCATACCCTATTCCAGTTTCAATTGTATCAAACCTTTATCATAGCTAAATTGATAGATATTTGTTAGTTGATGGATATCAAGGTTATTTTGCGGCCAATAAAATGCGGTGGTGCGTCCGGTTGCTATACCCCAAAAAATTCCCGCTCGAAAATTGATCTATTTCAATTATCTTGTTGCTAACTAATGCTAAGAACTTTTGGTTTGTGCGGCCGCGTGCTTTTGCGGTTGTACTCCCTTTTTCGTCAAAATGTTCTGTCAAACGAATAAATAATTATATTGGCCATACATGGCAGCGGCAGCCGTGATGGTTCTTTTCGGACCGGTCCGGTTTTATCACCATTGGACAATCTGCCTGGCGACCGTCGGAATTTATACCAAAAAATCCTATTTAAAACAATCAGTAATGCCCGGCGATTTGTTATCAGATGAAGAAGTCTCGCTTAAGCGTAGTTTAAGAATAAGGTAAGTGACACCTAACGTTGCACAGTTCAAATATACCGTGAAGGCACTGATATTGTGCGCCGGTAGTTTTCAGTATTTGGGAAGGAGAAAAACATGAAGACAGGAAAATGCGTGGTTCATACGGAAGGTAACATTACAACGCTCAGCAGGATGATGCGAGCGGCCACTGCGATCGTCATGCTGGGGTATCCGATGTTTGTTGAAACCAACCCGCTGGGAATCATCGCGCTGTTGCCGCTAATCGCCATTTATCCGATGTTTACCGCGGTCGTGGGTTGGGATCCACTGCGTTTTATCATGGAAACTTCCCAGGCTCAGGGTCGCATCAGGCAGCTTCGGTTCGTCGGACGATTTGTCCTGTTATTAGTGGGCGCTACGATGCTTGGTGTAACGTTAACGAAATCCGGACTGGTCGGTTTATATGCCCTGTTGGCGCTGGCTGCCATTGTGCCGATCTTCATTGCAATCCTGGGCGAGGACCCCCTGGAAGCTTTGTTGGAATCCAGCAAAAAACTTCGTCTGTTGCAGGCACAGGATAATAGCGCGCCCCCTGGCGGACCTGTGGATAACTTCGTAATGGATGAAAACGCTAGCCCCGCCAACCCGGTCTCAAGAGAGCGTGCGTCGCACACTACGCGGAAGGCGGCGTAGCAAATCTTTGTGAACACATTTTCGGACAGTTTGGTTATGATGGCATGATATTGATAATGTATAGCAGGTTCGTCAAAGAAAACATGGGCGGATTGCTCATGTTTTCGTTTGTGTAACAGGGGTAATCAGTACTCGCTTAAAAGGAAAACAATTATGAGACTATTACTTGTGGAGGACAATGAAAGTATCGGCAAGGGAATACATTCCGGGTTGTCGCAAACAGGGTACGCGGTCGATTGGGTCAAGGACGGTCTGACAGCCCAGTCGGCGCTGGCTGCCGAGGAATACGACATCGTGGTGTTGGATCTGGGGTTGCCCAAGCAATCCGGGCTGGACGTGCTGGATGATTTGAGGGCGCGGGGAAACAGTGTGCCGGTGTTGATATTGACGGCGCGGGATACGGTCAATGACCGGATTATCGGGCTGGACCATGGTGCGGACGATTACATGGTTAAACCCTTTGACCTGGATGAATTGAACGCCCGTATCCGGGCGATTATGCGCCGCAGCACCGGGCGTTCCACGCCCAAAATCGTCCACGGTGAAATTGAACTGGATCCTGCGTCACATACTGTGAGCAAAGCGGGCCAGGTTATGGATTTGCCGCCGCGAGCATTTGCCATTTTGCAAACGCTGCTGGAAAACGTTGGCCGCGTCATGTCCCGTACCCGTCTTGAAGAAAGCATGTATTCGTGGAAAGACGAAATTGAAAGTAATGCGGTGGAAGTTCATATTCATACTATTCGCAAAAAACTGGGCAGTGATCTCATCAGGACCATTCGCGGCGTCGGATATATCGTCGATAAACCAAAATGAACCTTTCAATTCGTAAACGATTGCTGGTTGGTTTGTTATCTTTAATAACCATCGCGTGCATATTTACGCTGACTAAAAATTATTTCGATACCCGTAAGGAAATCCAGGACCTGATGGACGCGGAACTGGCGCAGGCTGCCCGCGTGCTGCTGGAGATCAGCGCCCACGAGCTGTTTGAACAACTGGCCTACGAGGCTCAGCGCGAGGATGCGCAGAACAGAAGTGGCGTGTCCGCCCATATTGACACCCAGGTTCACAAATACCAGCAGGAAATTGATTTTCAGATTTGGCTGAACGACACCTCGCTGGCGGTTCGTTCCGAAAATGCACCGAATGACAAGCTGATCAAAAAAAATGAAGTATATGGTGACCGGATGGTTTCCGGCGAACGTTGGCGTGTTTATTCGGTCGCCGATGAAAGCGGCGTTCTTACCGTGCAAGTGGGCCAGCCTTATGAAGAGCGTGATAGCCTGAGCAATAGTATATCCATTCGTTTGATTACGTCGTTTGGTATTATCCTGCCGCTGTTGGCGATAATGATTTTTGTGACGGTGGGCCATGCGATGCAACCACTCAAGACTATCGCCAAACAAATAGAGAACAGGCGGTTTAATAACCTGCAGCCCGTGGAAACCGCCAATGTGCCTTCCGAGGCACTGCCCATGGTCAATGCCCTTAATTCGTTATTTAACAGGCTGAAAAACGCCTTCGACGAAGTAATCCTGTTTACCTCCAACGCCGCGCATGAACTGCGCACACCGCTGGCGGCGCAAAAAATTCATGCCCAGGTTGCCATGCAGGCTACCGATGACAAGGCGCGCAATGAAGCGTTGCAGGAAGTAGTCGACAGTATTGATCGTGCAACGCACATGGTGGAGCAATTATTAACGTTGTCACGGCTTGATCCGGAGAGTACAGCGTGGCGTGATGAAACAGCCGACCTGTGCAAGATTGCCGAGGATCAATTGTCAGAGCTGGGGGTCAAGGCGCTGGAAAAAGATATTGATATCAGCCTGGATGCACCCCATCAATGTGTGATTACCGGTGAAGCGAGTATGCTGGGTATTTTAATTCGAAATCTGGCGGAAAATGCCATACGTTATACGCCGGATGGCGGCACGGTGAAAGTGTCGGTAACTGAAGACAAGCATCAGTATCAGTTAATCGTGGAAGACAGCGGCCCCGGGATTCCGGAAGAGGAATACGAAAAAGTGTTTAAACGTTTTTACCGCGTTGAAGAGGGTAACCATGAAGGCACCGGCCTTGGACTGGCCATGGTGCAGCGAATTATTGAAATCCATCATGCGGTTATCGAGTTTGGCCATTCGAGCCTTGGAGGGCTGAAAGTGGTCGTGTCATTTGCGGAGAACGACAATCAGAAATAAATAGCGGTTGTTAATGACAGCCTGATGCCGCCAGGCTTCCCAGTAAACTGCCCGCGGTATCCCATACCATGTCGCGGGCGCTATATAGCGTCTTCTTAATCCGTTTATCATAAGTTTCTTTGGCCGCACCGATGGAAAGGGTGATTGAAAATCCGATCAACGCGGCGTCACAATCGTCATGCCCATTATTTTTGGCGTTTTTGGCCAGTGCCGCGCTGGCTACTGTAGAAACCGCAAAGTGCGCGTATTTATCCCTGGCGAACCAGTGATCTTCCCGGTCCCTGCCAGGCTGGATAGCGCAGCCACTGAGAAAAATCACCAGCAGCAACGATCCAAGCAAACCTTTCACAATACCATGGTTGTGGCAGGTAAAAGCTTTTATAAAATGAGAGCGGTTAGTTAGAGTCAAGCCGTTGGTCTTTGGTCAGTGAATATCTGTAACTATCTTAATCTAAAACAGAACTTATATATACCAGGTTTAAAATTGTCTGATCGTTTAAACGCCGAGTAAGGTGCACAAAGGGAATAAATGGAGGGCTGGCTTTGAATTTACCGGCGGTTCGTCATCGTATTGTCATTTTGATCACGTACTATCGACTTTGACCACGCTGAAATGCTTGTCTAGAAAAACCAGTTAGCTCCTCAACTTTAAAGCCGGGGTCTCCGCCCTACACCCCCCTCCAACTCGAGGCTCCGGCTTTTCTTTTGCTTTCCGTCAGGTTCGCCGTCAGTTTATACAACCGCTACCTGGGGACGCTTGCCGATTGCTTCCACATTCTCGTCAATGACGGGGCGGTCTTCTTCGTCGAAATGGATATAGACTTCCCTGTTGCTGCGCAGGTAGCTGACTTCATCAGTGGAAAGATTGGTGTGCTCCTGTATTTGTTCCGTACTCACTACCGGCGCTTGACCGTTACGGCGATTGCGGCGGCCATAGCGCCGCTGATTCCATAAAATCCAGGCGGCCACCATGACCCACATGGTCAGTATAACGGAGCCGTATTTCAATACGTTCATAAAGGTCTCGACGCTGCCCGGTGACAACATTTCCTGCTTGAACAGATAGCCCCCCGCGATCCAGACCAGTACGCTTAACAAAGGCATGATCAGATAAACCCACAAGCTCCAGGAAATAAACATAATCACCATTTCGGCATATTTCTGGGTTTGGGGCACCAGGCGCCAGAACATGTTGCGATGTTCGGGCTTTTTACGTGCTTCGCGCATGCGCAACGGTGCGTAAAGCAGTTTACGGCCCGGGCTTACCCAGACGGCATGGCGGGTTTTACCGAGTTTGGCAAGTCCCCTGGGGACCGCCACGATGGTGGTGGCGGCGCTGATGAACCAATAGACGGCTGGATACCAGATAGCCCAGAACAAATAGCGAAACAGGCCGCGCCGCTCATAGATACTGTCCAACAGCAAGCCGACGGCGAACTGTGTCAGGCACACGACTGCCAACGCGACGCCGGTCCATTGCGGGATGAGCGTTTCGACTTTTAAGGCATCAGGCCAATAGGCATCGGGTAACGTGTTGGTCGCTGCCCAGCACAAAATAGTGAAGGCCACGGCATAACACCACAGCACACTGACCCAGTATTCCAGTCCCACCAGCCACATGCGGCGGTTTTTCCATTGAAAGATTTCCTTGCCGAATTTAATCGCCGCTTCAACGCCACCCTGGGCCCAGCGTAACCGTTGTTTCCAAAGTGATTTGATGGTTTCCGGTACCAGTATCCAGGTCAGTGCCCTCGGTTCATATCGAATATCCCAGTAGCGCAGTTGCAGTTTCCAGCTGATATCGATGTCTTCGGTGACCGTTTCCGATGACCAGTAACCGACATCGTGCAGGGCCGATTTACGAAAACAGGCGTTAACACCGGATACGGTAAAAATGCGGCCGATATTGCGCTGGGTACGTTTCACCATACCAACGATCGCCGAAAACTCGCCGATCTGAATGCGCGACAGCAAACTGGTCTTGTTAATGACACGGGGGTTGCCGGTAACCGCGCCCACCCGGGAGCTGCCAAGGAAATGTTTGATCATCCAGAACAGGGCGTCTTTATCGAGCAGGGCGTCGGCATCGATACACATGATGTAATCCGCCTTGCTGGCCAGAACGCCGGCATTTAACGCCATGGCTTTGCCATAGTTGCGGGTCAGGTTGACCACTTTCAGATTGTCGATTTCCTGAGACAAATCATGGAGGATGCGCCCGGTGTCATCGGTGCTGCCGTCGTTGACGGCAATGATGTCAAAGGAAGGATAGTTGTTTGCCGCCAATTGATGGATCGCATCGCTGATACAGCTTTGTTCGTTATGGCAGGGAACCAGTATGGAAACGTGCGGATAAACTTCCAGTTCAGGTGGCTTGGCGTTGTTGCGTTCGCGCCGGTTAAAAAATATCAACGCCCCGGTCATCCAGTACACCGCCATGAATAGCGGGTAGAAAAAGATAAAAACAAAAAATATAAATTCCATGACTAACCTCCAAAGACGGCTAGTGTTCCCTTCGCCATTTCTTTTGCAATGTTGGATTCATTATAACCGTACAGGTCGTTGCCGGATGCGATACCGTAGTGTTTGATGCCCAATGCGCGAAGCGTCTCCATAATATGAGGCACGGCACCGGTATCATCTTGATCAATTTTTAAATGAACAAATAATTTGGTCGGAACACCCTTTGCTTCCAGTAGCTGGTCTCGCAGTTTGTCCTGGGAACGGGACGCCGTTACCGGGATGATCGCGAAATCATAACTGGC
>JASFMT010000052.1:0-13808 GCA_050117455.1 Gammaproteobacteria bacterium
AATTGCTTCACCGGCTCTCGTTGCCGAGACCAGCAAGAATCCAGAATTTTCCAGGGCCCTTGCCGCATTTAAGCGAAGCGAATATCACACCGCGCGGCCGCTTTTCAAAAAATTAGCCGAAAATGGTCAGGCTGAGGCACAGCGCTACCTGGGAAAAATGTTCGATAAGGGATTGGGGGTTCCGCAGAATTACCACAAAGCCATAACCTGGTACCGCAAAGCCGCCCAACAACGGGATCCGGCGGCCCAGTATCACCTCGGACTGAAATACGCCAATGGTCACGGGGTAAAGAAAAATGAGTCACAGGCCTACATCTGGTTCGCCATATCCTTTAACAATGGCTATCAACCGGCAGCCGATCCGCTCCGGGTACTAAATAAGTCAATGAGTACCCTTGCGCGGCAAAAAGCGCTCAATGTCGTCGTGCAACAAATGGAAAAATACGCGGTTAAATAATAGAAACAGGCAAGGGGGAGTAACGTACTGCGCTTTACGTTGATCGCCGTCGATTGTTGTTCAGGGAAGCCTGGCGGCGCTTCAGGACCATAACAACGAGGGCTTAGGCAGTTTGCTGGCTGAGCTTTTGTGGTGTGTCCGGGGCTTCGGCGTCTGTCTCGAGTACGGCGCGGGGGGCGACCCGGCGGTCTTTTTTCATTCGGCGATCTTCCGTGACCAATAGCCCATGGCTGTCAACAAATGGAAACCCGAAATGATTATGATAGATACGACGTTCGTTACCTGTGCGCCGATCTGCCAGCCCGGTACGGCGTTCGTTTTTCATAGGCAGAACTCCGGAGTTTAGTGCCAATTAACGGAAGCGTGGTTAAAAGTTATATAAATGCTGCGAATGCCGAAGTGCTTATATCGCTATGCTTATACCGCTGTATACCCGGGCCCATAAACCTGGCAATTATCATTAGATAGCCGCAGCATCGCTGTTGAATTGAGAAATTTACTACAATGTAAGCGTTTTGTACATGCTGGATCGCCGCCAAACCGGGCATTGGTGCTTGTTGGGAGTGGCATTCCGAGCTTACCTGGCAGTCAGCCCGCCAACCCGGTTTTTTTCACTGTATTCTTACGCTTACCGCAACTAAAAATATGAGTATCATGCCCTGTTTACACAGGTTGATGTTCAAGAATCCGCTTATTTTGCCGACATATTCCATATTAGTCTAACGTTATTCGCATTGCAGAAACGGCGCGCGAAAGGTGTGGCGCTTTTTTAGTTAGCGCACAGGATAGGTTAAGGATCGTTGCGGTGAGCGGCAGGGATGGACGCGAATAATGGTTGGCAGGTTACTAACGCAAATAGTCGAATTATAGAGTCGTAACGAAGTAAAACAATGCGTCTTAAATCCTTCCTGTCCTTGCTAACGCAGCACGTTAGAAAACTGTGGCCGCGCCGTATCATCAACAAAATCGCACTCATCAATATCCTCGTATTACTGGCGACGGTATCCGCGTTATCCTGGTACGCTTTGCTGGAAAAAAGCTCTTATCAAATTCGCGCCAATATTGATCGCTATCAGCAGCACGCCAGGCAGATTGCCCATGTCAGTGCGCCTTATCTTGACGACGACAACATTGATGACCTGGAAGAGGTTATCGCCTCGTTCCTGATGATGGATGAAGTTTATGATCTTACGATTACCGATGTCGCTTTCAATACCATTGTTGCCCTCAGGCACCAGGATAACGGCGACGTTATCGTCTTTGACAATACCGAAAAACCCATTGCACCGGTACAGTCCGGTCAGGCAACGCGGACAAATGGCTCATCGTTGCAGCTGTGGCAGCAAATCAAAACCGATACCCCACTGGGCTGGGTTTATATCAATCAAACCACGCAGCCGCTTGAGAGCCTGACGCTGGACTTTATCAAAACAACGATCGCAGCGCTTATTTTCTCCATCGCCATTTGCCTCCTGGCGTTACAGCGGATACTTCGCGAACCGATGCAGTCTTTACGCCGCGCCGCGGAGTTTTCCGAATGGCTTGATATGGCGCAAGGTAATCATTTGCATTTGCAGACCAGCTCCCGGGAAGTGGAGCAAATCATCCATAGCCTGAACAAGACATCGGAAAAGATGTACCACCGGGGCATTCAGGATAAACGCACCCATCACTTGATAGATACCATACGGGGTATCCAGACCAAGTATATTGAACGCTGCGATAGCCAGGAATTAAACGACAGTATCCTGGATCAGGTGGTTAATCTGACCGGCAGTGAATACGGGTTTATGGGCGAAGTTAAAACCAGCAAGCGTGGCAAACCGTTTATCAAGATTTTCAATTTCTCCAAGTTGAGCCGGAACGTCCATCTGCAAAAATTTATGGACCAATACGCGCCACCGAACATGGAATTTCACAATACCCATAATTTGTTTGGTACAGTGCTGCAAACGGGCAAACCCACGATTGCCAACGACCCCATGCGGGATCCCCGTGCCGGCGGGTTACCACCGGGCCATCCACCTATTTTTTCCTTTCTTGCGTTACCCGTATTTTATGACGATGTCCTGGTGGCGGTTATAGGTATCGCTAACCGGCGTGGCGGGTATGACCAGGCATTGATCGACTTTCTCGACCCGCTGGCAACGACCGTGGGTCATATTGTTGTAGCCAACCGGCACAATGAAAATCGCGAGGGTGCCAGGCGCCAACTCGAGCAAAAGGAAGCCATGCTGCGTCGAATTCTCTCGACGGTATCTGACAGCATTATTACCATCAACCAGGGTGGTTTTATTGAAACCGCCAATCCGGCGACTGAAAGCATGTTTGGATATTTGTTCGAGGAATTGGAGAATCAGCACATCAATCAGTTAATACCAGGCTTATTTGACGACCAATTTCGTACCCAGTACATTGCAGACAATGCCGAGCGCTACCACGATGCGCTAGGAAAAACCAAGGACGGAAAAACCTTTGCCATTGAATTAACCGCGGGTGAATTCAAGTTGGGTGATGAACAGATGTATACCATGACAGTCATCGATCTGTCGCACTTACAACATTCCAGCAGTGTGCTTGGCCGTATTGACGACATGTTTGTTGATGTGCAGCGCATGGTGCATGCCGGTACCTGGGAATGGCACGTGGACTCCAACAAAATAACCGCTTCTCAGGAAGTTTTTCATATTCTTGGCATGGAACCACGGCAAGGATGGCTGGATATGCCTTCATTTGTGGCCCCCTTTGTTGACGAAGACAAGCAGATATTTATGCTCGCCATTGAGCGATGCCTTGAAAATAAAGAACCTTTCGTTATCGAGGCCCGCTTGCCTGTTGACGGCAGTTATCAACACTTTGCGCAAATACAGGGTAACCCTCAGCATGATGATGAGGGAAGGGTGACGAAAGTCGTTGGCGTGGTGCAGGATGTAACCGATACGCGCCAAATCATTAAAATGAAAGATGAGTTTATTACCTCGGTAAGCGAAGAAATTCGCTCGCCATTGGCGTCGATCCGGGGATCCATCGGTTTGCTGACCGGCGAAGTATCCAAATACATCAGTGATAAAGAGAAATTTTTGCTCGATACCGCCTATCAAAATACCGACCGGCTGTTATTGCTCATTAATGACATCCTGGATATAGAACATATTGCCACCGGCGCGACGGTATTTAATATGGAGTTTCTGGAATGCCGCACGTTACTGGACACGGTATTGATGGCAAACCGCGATATCGAGACAAATTATCGCGTTAAATTCCGGCTCGATATTGAAAGCAAGGATATCGTGCTTATTGCGGACAAGCAGCGGTTGATTCAGTTGTTCAGTATATTGCTATCCAACGCTGCCAAACATTCGCCCATGGGCGCTGAAGTGCATATTGGCGCGGCGGTGGTCGACAATTCGCTGGTAATTACGGTGACCGATAACGGCGAGGGTATACCGGAAGAAATGCAGCCCGCCCTGTTCGATCTTTATGCCCGAACCAAATACTTTAAATCCCAGCATCCGGAAAGTACCGGTCTCGGTTTATGCGTCGCCAAATCCATCGTCGAACGCCATAAAGGCACCATTGATTTTGAATCGCAGGAAGACAAGGGTACGACAATTTACGTACGTTTACCCGTGCCGCAACAGAACGTTGCCGTTTTAAACTTATAAACCATGGCACTTTGTCATGGACAACGCTTACATTAACGACCAAAACGGCAATACGGTCACCGCGGTGTTGGCTTCCACGTTGCCGCATTCCATGGGCAGGATAATAAAACAGTTGCTTTTGCTCATGGAGCTAAGAATATGGGATCCCTGTTCACCCACGGAGCGCACCGTTAATTCCCCGTTTTGATTTGTTTCCAGCATTCCCCGTTGATATTCAACGCGGCCGGCGAGTTTGCGCAGGGCAGTGGTACACGTCGCTTGCAGTGTCATAACCGGCTGCGTTGTCTCCCCCTGCATCTTTTGTAACGCGGGCAATACCAGCATGTAAAAGGTGACCATGGTGGAAACCGGATTACCCGGCAAGCCGAAAAAGAAGCAATCATGTTGCTTTAGCTCACCAAACGCCAGTGGCCGTCCCGGTTTCATGGCGATTTTCCAGAAATTTACGTGCCCCAGTTTTTCCAGTGTCTCCTTGACATAATCAGCATCACCGACCGACACGCCACCGGTGGTAATCAATACGTCCGCCTGTTGCGCGGCCGATTCAAAAGCCTGTTCGACAGTTTGCCGGTCGTCCTTGATGACACCCAAATCAATAATGTTTGCGCCAAAGCGCTGCAACATGGCAAACAGGGTGTAGCGGTTACTGTCGTAAATTTGGCCTTCCTGTAAGGGTTCGCCCAGTGAGACCAGTTCATCACCGGTGGAAAAAAACGCCACGTTCAAAGGTTGGTAAACCTCAACCCGGGCAATACCGAGGGATGCCAGCAAACCGATATCCGCGGGGTTTAAACGCCGGCCATGTTCTAAAACCAGTTGCCCCTGTTTGATGTCTTCGCCGGCATGACGCACGTTCTGGCCGGGTTGAACGTCTCGATTTACAACGATAGTGTCATTTTCCCTGGTGACATGTTCCTGCATCACCACGGTATCAGTACCTGATGGCATTTTGCCCCCGGTCATAATGCGGACGCACTCGTTGGCCTGTGTTTCCCGGTCAAGGGGAGCGCCGGCCATCACGGTACCGGCCAACGAAAAACGCTTATCGGCATTTGATGCAAGGTCTATGCTGCGAATGGCGTAACCGTCCATGGCGGAGTTGGTATACGAAGGCACATTGATCGGGGATGTGACATTCTGTGCCAGGACTTTGTCCAGTGCGTCACGAATGGCTAACGTTTGCGTTTTGCCAATGACCGGTACGGTTTCCCGGATGCGTTGCAGTGCCTGTTCGGCAGGTAACGAGTTAGGATCAAAATCGTCCATGCAGGTTGCGGGATCGGGTTGTCTGGATTTGGTATTCATAGTGGCCTGAATTCAGTTGTGTCGTGTTGTTTAACCTGGTTTAGCGTCGCTGAATGACGGACTGAATAATAAAGTCCGCGATTGCCGGGGGATCATTGATATCCAGCTGTACTATATTACTAAGATTATTAAGATCATTTTTACGTTCGGCATTATGGTCGGCGCCTATCGGTTGGTCCGTGGCAATCGCAATGATGGTATCATCATGGGGAAACATGAGTTCACGGTTCAATTCGCTGCGATGCAGCTCAATTTTTGGAAAGGATTCCCTTTTAAACCCTTCGACCAGGATACAATCCAGCGTCGATGTATCGAGCCGTTCGAGCAATGCCTGAAGTCCCGGTTCCGGCTTTTCCCTGTCGTTCTCCACCATTAACGCCCATCGATTGCGTGAACCGATGAGCATTTGTTGCGTGCCCGCCTTGCGTAACCGGTAGCTGTCTTTACCCGGTTGATCGACATCAAAGGAATGGTGGGCGTGTTTGATCATGCCCAGCCGGTACCCCCGTTCTGTCAACAGAGGAATAATCGTGGTCAGTAACGTGGTTTTGCCCGTGCCGCTATAAGCGGCAAACCCGATAATGGGGACGGGAGATTGTATGCTGATCATTGGCGACATGTTGGCTGTTTTCAGTGACAGCGTCAATATACCGTTTGCTCTATCCTTGCTTGCCAGTCATCGCGTTGAAATCAGAGAACACCTTTGTGTTCACAATACGTGACCACAATGATGTGGCCATAAGGCGTTATGATGTGATTTAGTCTTCAGTAAAAAGCAAAACGCCCTGTTGGGGATAACCAACAGGGCGTTTAATAAAATTAAAAAGAACGCGATGCTTGTCAGGTTATGAAGAGTTGCGAACGATACTCGGATCGCTTTTCCAGCTACCCATATATTTTACTTCGTAACCGTGATTGGATTTTAAGATCTTATAAGGACCGCCAAAGCGCATTTCCCAGGCCTGTTTGATATCTTTGGCGGTATCGATGGTTTCACTCCATACCGAATAGGGGCGGGTTTCACTGGTGACCAGTTTGTCCGTCATGCCATAACAACTATCGGGATTCGGAACCTGTTGACTGGGGGCGGCCGGCATTTTCATCCAGTGGGTGGGTTGGTTGCTGCTAACGCTTTCGTGAGAAAGCCAAACGTTATTGTCAAACCATGCCCGATAACAGCCATCATCAGGTGAGTAGGCCAACACATCATCAGCTGTATCCGGTAAATGATCGTCAACGCTGATCCAGTTCATGTAATTGCTCCGTAAGTCTTTGTTTGTGGATTAAATAAGATGTAACAACAGGCTGCGACGTCAAGCGCGCCAGGATAAAACTGTGGCCCTGCGAGAACCTCTACAGATACGTACTACAAATACCATATTCGTATAAGATATTTCCAGTGTCTAAGGTAAAAAGTTTTTAATGAAGTTGATGTAGGTAATTAATCGCACAGGAAGTTTTTGTGGTTAACAGCACCAACGAGTTGCTCGCGGCTTTTTGTTAACGTTAAACCTTATCAACCGGCGTTAACTTTATGTTCTTTGTAATTTTTCCGGCTATCTGAGTGGGGTTTGCAGTGGTGAGTCTTTATACTATTTAAGAATAAAATGGCAGACAGTGATCATTGTTTGATCAGTCTTTGTCATGAATATCGGTGGTTGCAACGAACGACGTGACGAAAAAAATTATGTGAAATGTGCTTATTCGATTTCGATCAGCACTTCGTCTGGATTCACTGTGTCACCTTTGGCAACGTGGATCTTGTTGACCGTGCCATCGATGGGCGCCTGAATTTCCGTTTCCATTTTCATGGCTTCGGTCACCAGCAACGGATCGCCGGCTTTAACGCTGTCGCCTTCGTTCACCAGTACATCCACGATGGAACCGGGCATGGACGTGGTCACGTCGCCGGGTTTGGTGGCTTTGGGCCGGCTGCTGCCGGTGGTGGATTTGGAAATTTGTGAGGCGGCCTCGGCGGCGTCACTGACGCTAACCATTTCGTCGAGGGTTTCCACCATGATTTCTTCCGGCGCCCCGTCGACATTAATATAAAAGGCGCGTTTGTCCTGGTGCTTGTGGCCGGTACCGCTCACCTTCATATGGTAAGTTTCGCCGTGCAGCGTCACGTTAAACTCGGTGGCGGCAACGCAGTATTGCGGTTCGTTGTTCGCATGTACCGGCAGCAGGGGTTCCGGTTCCAGGGTGCCGTCTTTGCGTTGCTGCAGGAAGTCTTTGCCGATCTCCGGGAACATGGCATAAATCAACACGTCTTCATCGGTCTCCGCCAGCGCTTTGATTTCCTCGCGCAAGCGGTCCATTTCCGGGTTTAACAGGTCCGCCGGGCGGCATTCGATGACATCCTCATTGCCGATCGCCTGTTGACGCAATTCCTCGTTGACCGGGCCCGGTGGCTTACCATAACGGCCCTGCAGGTACAGTTTTACTTCGTTGGTAATGGTTTTATAACGCTCGTCGGTAATGACGTTAAATACCGCCTGGGTACCCACGATTTGCGAGGTGGGCGTGACCAGCGGCGGGTAACCCAGGTCTTTGCGCACCTTGGGTATTTCATCGAGCACCTGGTTCATGCGGGTTAACGCGCCCTGTTCGCGCAACTGGTTCGACAGGTTGGAAATCATGCCGCCGGGCACCTGGTTAACCTGCACCCGGGTATCAATGCCGGTGAACTCGCTTTCGAACTGGTGATACTTTTTGCGGACCTCGTTAAAGTAAAAACCGATTTCCTGTAGCGCCGGCAGATCCAGGCCGGTGTCGTAGGGCGTATCTTTAAGCGCCGCGACCATGCTTTCGGTGGGTGGGTGGCTGGTACCCCCGGACAATGATGATATGGCGGTGTCGATATGGCGGCAGCCGTTTTCAATGGCTTTGTACTGGCACATGGCGGACAGGCCCGCCGTGGCATGGCTATGCACCTGCACCGGGACTTTTATTTCACTGACCAATGCGGCCACCAGATCGGCGGCGGCATTGGGAGTTAACAAACCCGCCATGTCCTTAATAGCAATACTATCGGCGCCCATGCTTTCCAGTTCCCTGGCCTGGGTGACGTATTGTTCCAGGGTATGAACGGGGCTGGTGGTATAACAAATGGCGGCCTGGGCGAGTTTATTTTGTGCCTTGACGGCCTCGATGGATACACGCAAGTTGCGGATATCGTTCAAGGCATCGAAGATGCGAAACACATCGATACCATTTAACGCGGCGTGTTTCACAAACTCCCGTACCACATCATCGGAATAGTGGCGGTAACCCAACAGGTTTTGCCCGCGCAATAACATTTGCAGCCTGGTGTTGGGCAGGGCTTCGCGCAGTTTACGTAACCGTTCCCAGGGGTCCTCTTTTAAAAACCGCACGCAGGCATCAAAGGTGGCGCCACCCCAGACTTCCAGTGACCAGAAGCCAATGGCATCCAGCTTTTCACAGATAGGCAGCATGTCTTCGGTACGCATGCGGGTTGCCAACAGTGATTGATGCGCATCGCGCAATACGGTTTCAGTGATGTGCACACGGTTTGAATTGTTTTTGGCGTCTGTGTTTTTACTGGATGCTGTCTTGCGTTTTGCCATTGGATTGATTTACCCGATAAATATCGTTGTTTGACCCTGTATATTGAATCCGTAACGGGCTATTTGAACCAGTGTCCGTTAAATAGTTGCCCGTACCAGTCCTTAGTTTCCCATGTGTGCGGCGATGGCCGCACCCAGTGCCGCGGCAATATGCCGGGAAGACGGCCGTACGGAATATTGCGTTAATTCCGGGTGCGCTTCCACAAAACCGGTGTTGAAATTGCCGGAACAGAATTCTTCCGACTTTAGTATTTCAAGATAATAGGGGATGGTGGTTTTAACGCCGAATACACCAATATCCATCAGCGCCCGCCGCGAGCGGCGTAGCAGGCTTTCCCAGTCCAGCGCCCAAACGGTGAGCTTGGCGCACATGGAATCATAAAAAGGCGGAATTTCATAACCGGTATAAATGGCCGCATCGGTTCTGACCCCCGGTCCGCCCGGTGCAAAATACCGCGTAACCCGGCCGAAGCTGGGCAGGAAATCATTTTTCGGATCTTCGGCATTAATGCGAAACTGCATGGCAAAGCCACGGCGTTGCACGTCGTCCTGGGTAAAACTCAGCGGTTCGCCGGCGGCAATGCGAATTTGCTCCTGCACGATGTCGATACCGGTAATTTGCTCGGTGACGGTGTGCTCCACCTGCAGGCGGGTGTTCATTTCCATGAAGTAGAAATTTTCATTTTCATCCAGCAAAAACTCCACCGTGCCCGCATTGGTGTATCCAACGGCTTTGGCCGCTTTCACCGCCAGGGTTCCCACCAGCTCCCGTTGCTCTTCGCTCAATTGCGGAGAGGGCGCGATCTCCACCAGTTTCTGGTGGCGGCGTTGCAGGGAACAATCCCTCTCGAAAAGATGCACCGTGTGGCCATGGTGGTCGGCCAGTACCTGCGCCTCGATGTGACGGGGATGATCAATGCATTTTTCGATGAATATTTTGGTGCTGCCAAAGGCCTTGCTGGCCTCGGAGCGCACCCGTTCGAATAAGTTGGGCAAATCTTTGGCATTTTCACAGCGGCGGATACCCCGGCCACCACCGCCGGCGGTGGCTTTTAACATGACCGGGTAACCAATCCCGTTGGCAATGTCCAAAGCTTCTTCAGCAGTATTGACGTTTCCATCGCTTCCCGGGACCACCGGCACGCCGGCGGCTTTCATGGCATTGCGGGCTTCGATTTTATTGCCCATGCGGCTAATGACCGAGGCGCTGGGTCCGATGAAACGCACGCCGCGGCGCTCACAAATTTCAGCAAGTTCCGGATTTTCCGACAGGAATCCATAGCCGGGGTGCAGGGCGTCGCAGTTGGTGGCCACCGCCAGATTCACAATGCGGTGGGCGTTGAGATAGCCGGAGACCGAGTCCGGTCCGAGGCTAAACGCATGATCGGCCTTCTTAATATGCAGGGAATAGCGGTCGGCGTCGGTATACACGGCGACCGATTCAATGTCCATTTCGGCGCAGGCCCGCGCGATACGTACGGCGATTTCACCGCGATTAGCGATAAGAACTTTATTGATCAATGATTAATCCGGTTGCCATGCAAAGGGTTATCGTTGTCCCGCGACTATTACGGAATGTACTCCCGGCTGTCAAGCCAATAATAATAGACCATTTTATCGTAAGTCTCTGGCTTATAAGCAGTTCTCCAATATAATTTTGACATCGCTGGTAATTGCTTATACTATTGCGCGTTTATGTCACAACGGCTGCCTGAGCAGATTGAGCCCTTTCGTCTGGCTGAACAGGGACGAATTTACAAGGGACAATTACCCATCACAAAAATGAAGCGCCTGGCCTCACTGCTGGCCAATGACGCTGGTGATGTCGACGTGGATCTGGAATTTTCGGTCGATGAAATGGGACAGGCAAACGTGACGGGCCGCGTGCAGGGGCAGGTTAATGTCGTTTGCCAACGCTGCATGGAAACCATGGCGGTACCACTGGATGCTTCTGTATCGCTGGGTATCGTGGCGACGGAACGCCAGGTCGAAGAACTGGCGTCACAGTACGAGCCACTGATGGTGGAAGACCAATGGACGTCGTTGCCGGAACTGGTGGAAGACGAATTGATCCTGGCATTACCGACCGTGCCCATGCATGAACCGGAACAATGTTCAGTAAAACCCGTGGCAATCACAGAAGAGGCAAAGCCGTCAGACGACGCGGCGTCAACGAAGAAGAAAAATCCCTTTGCCGTGCTGGAGCAACTTCGTGACAAAAGCGGCGAGTAGCGGTGGCTTGCTTGATAAATTAGCGGTAAACATTAAATAACGAACTTATAGCAAGCCCGAATTTATAGTGAACCTGAAATTAAAGTAAACCCGAAGTTACAGTAAACCGAAGTTACAGTAAACCAGAGTAGAGCGAGGAATCATCATGGCAGTACAGCAAAACAAAAAGTCACCATCGCGTCGCGGCATGCGCCGTTCCCATGATGGCTTGAAACAAGCCACGTTATCTATAGAACCTACGACGGGCGAAACCCATCGTCGTCATCACGTCAGCCCCGATGGTTACTATCGCGGTCGCCAGGTGATTACGCCAAAGGATGAAGAATAATTTATTGATAGTATCGTTCATTATGATAACGCCGCGATGCTTGTCCCGGCGTTTACTTCCATGACGATTAACAACAGGTACCGCGACACCAAAACGGTACCGACAGCACAAATACTATTCCTAATCCTGATTCCCTTTTACGGATCCGTTGATCCAACGACTAAACCCATATCATGACAAAACCAATCACAATCGCCCTGGATGCCATGGGCGGTGACCATGGCCCGCCCGTGACAATACCGGCTGCTTTGACGGCGCTACAGGAAGACCCTGAATTGAATATTGTGCTGGTGGGGGATGAAACCACTATCTCCCAACAATTGACCACTGCCGGGGCCGCTGTCAATGACCGGTTGGTGATCCAACACGCCTCACAGCAAGTGGAGATGGATGATTTGCCGTCCCACGCCCTTCGCAACAAAAAAGACTCTTCCATGCGTGTCGCCATTAACATGGTTAAAGATGGCACGGCGAATGCCTGCGTTAGTGCCGGTAACACGGGAGCGTTGATGGCGACTAGCCGTTTCGTATTGAAAATGATCAGCGGGGTGGACCGGCC
The DNA here is from genome assembly GCA_050117455.1 of Gammaproteobacteria bacterium. GTDB lineage: Bacteria > Pseudomonadota > Gammaproteobacteria > SZUA-152 > SZUA-152 > JAKEGK01. The sequence goes on from JASFMT010000052.1 coordinate 12,134, forward strand.
GGCGATTATGGTGACGTTGCCCACCATCAAAGGTCATACCCATGTTCTGGACATGGGTGCCAATGTGGATACCAGTGCCGATAACCTGTTTGAATTTGCGGTTATGGGCTCGGTTTTGGTCAAAGCGGTGGAGAATATCGACGCGCCCACGGTCGGATTACTTAATATCGGTCAGGAAGAAATTAAAGGCAACGAACGGGTGAAGGAAGCGGCACGCATTTTGGGGCACAGTGATTTAAACTATATTGGTTACGTTGAAGGGGATGACATATATAAAGGTACCGCCGATGTCGTCGTGTGCGATGGTTTTGTCGGCAACGTCGCCCTGAAAACCACCGAAGGTGTGGCGCAATTAATCCGTCACTATATGACCCAGGAATTCAAACGCAACTTCCTGACCAAGCTTTCCGGGTTGATTGCGTTACCGGTATTAAAAGCGTTTCGTAAAAAGATTGATCCGCGCCGTTACAACGGCGCCAGCCTGGTGGGTTTGCGCGGCATCGTGGTTAAAAGCCATGGCGGGGCGGATAGACTGGCCTGTGCCTGTGCCATTAGGGAAGCGAAACTGGAGGTGCGCAAAAACGTGCCGCAGAAGATACAGCAGGAATTAGAACATTTTCTTTCAGAGAGGCAAGCCGTTTGACCTATTCAAGGATAACTGGAACCGGCGGTTATTTACCCGAGAACGTCATTACCAATGAAGATCTCGAGAAAATGGTTGAAACCTCCGATGAATGGATTCGGGAACGCACGGGCATTAAAATTCGCCACGTGGCCGCCGACGGCGAAACCACGTGTGATCTGGCCGAAGCCGCTGCCCGGCGCGCCATTGACGCCGCGGGGATCAACAACGATGACATTGACCTGATCATCGTCGCCACCACCACCCCGGACCAGGTTTTTCCCAGTACCGCCTGTTTGCTACAGGCCCGCCTCGATATTCACGGTTGCCCGGCGTTTGATGTGCAGGCAGTGTGCACCGGGTTTGTTTACGCCATGGCGGTGGCCGATCAGTTTATTCGCGGCGGCACCGCGAAAAATGCACTGGTGGTTGGCGCCGAAACCATGTCGCGCATTATCGACTGGACCGACCGCGGCACCTGCGTATTGTTTGGTGATGGTGCCGGCGCAGTGGTACTACAGGCCAGTGATGAACCGGGCATTATCTCGTCTCATCTGCATGCCGACGGCAGTTATGAAAAGTTACTCACCGTGCCTTATGGCATCTCGCAAGGTTATGAACATGTTCAGGCCGGTGAAGCGTATGTGCAAATGCAGGGCAACGATGTATTTAAAATCGCCGTACGGACCCTGGGCCGCATGGTGGATGAAGCACTGGCTGCCAACAATCTTCAAAAATCGGATATCAACTGGCTGGTGCCCCACCAGGCCAATATTCGTATCATCGCGGCGACGGCCAAAAAACTGAAAATGTCCATGGACCACGTGGTGGTTACCGTTCAGGAACACGGTAATACCTCGGCGGCTTCTGTGCCACTGGCACTGGATGTCGCGGTTCGCGATGGCCGAATCAAACGGGGTGACATATTATTGTGTGAAGCATTTGGTGGTGGTTTTACCTGGGGCTCCACGTTGATTAAATATTAAAATAAACTGGCTTTTGAACACCAGTTTTTAACGCAAAGGCGCAGAGTCGCAAAGAACGCAACGGTGT
>JASFMT010000053.1:0-13264 GCA_050117455.1 Gammaproteobacteria bacterium
TATAGATGGGTTTGATATCACCTTCCGGCGGATTGTAAATGCGTTCCACGGTTTCGGCGGCGGATGCTTCCGGACATATTTGCGGTTCATCGGGCAGGTTTTCCAGCGGATCATCGTGCCAGAACTCCACTTCGATACGCCGGTTCAGGGCGCGACCTTTCGCGGAGTTGTTGGAGGCAATAGGCGTCTTGGCACCTTTACCGGTGCTGGCAATCGCCGCGTTCGGTAACCCCATGGCTTCCTGTACCGCGATCGCCACGCGGCGGGCATTGGCCTTGGACAGGCCCACGTGATCACCATAGATACGCGCATCGCGGCCGGTGAGCGGTATGTTATCGGTGAAGCCCACGAAACGCATTTGCACGTTGTCCTTGCCGGACAGGTTATCCAGCGCCTGCCGTAACTGTTGCAGGAACTGCGCGGGGATTTTTGAAATGCCTTCGTCATAATGGAACGGCGGCACCAGGTTCTTCAACTTGGCGCGGCGGCTGTGGCCTTCCTTGTAACGCAACTTACACACGGTTTCCACGCGGCAGACCATGATGCGCTTGGTCTCCTGCTCGATTTCGACCTTCTTTTCAACCTCTTTTTCGTCGACTTCGTCGTACCACACCTGTACTTCAACGCGGCGGTTTTGCGCACGACCCGCGGCGGTATCGTTGCTGGCAACAGGCTGGGTTTCCCCTAAACCTTCGTAAGAAATCGCTTCCGGCGGCAACTCAAGGGCACGCTGGAAAAACTCGGCGGTGGTACCGGCCCGCTCTTTCGACAGCCCCATGTTATCCTGGTATTGCTGTTTCAGTTCACCGCGCAGTTTCACGTTGTCGGTATGTCCCACGAAATGTAACCGCACGTTGACACGGTCACGCATACTCTCGAGCACTTCACGCAGTTTGCTAACAAACTCGTCGGAAATATCCGCCTTACCGGATTTGAACAATATAGGCGGCACCAGCCCTTTGAGCTTCTTGGTGGTGAATTGTTTTTCAGTCACCAGCCTGTTTTCAAACTTTGGACCGTCGTCGGCATTGTAGTCGGTGGTATCGAACCACGGCGTATAAGCATAGCCATGGGGTAATTGCTTTTCGGTGTCTTCACCAAACGTCGACCGGTCGAATACACTGGATATATAGTCGATGGCGTCGGCACTGTCAGAAAACGAAACATCGTCATCAACCGGCCCGCCATGGCGCCAGAATACTTCCGTTTCAATGGTCAGCGCGGTGGTACTAACGTCATTCCATTTCTCACGGATGCGTCGTTTCAGCGCCTGTAACCGGTCGTCCACCAATCCGGCAGGCTCAACGTCAGCAAGATAAGTCAGTCGCAGCACCGACGGTTTCTTGCGCAGTTCTTCAATGAGCAGGCCAAGGCGCGGCTGCCATTGCAGGCGCATTTTCGCCGAATCAGGCAGGAACACCCCGTCGGCAACACTCAACGACACCACGTGATGCACCGTGGCCCCAAAGTTAAACTTGGTCATCTTACCTCGGGTGACTCTTTGTACCCGCGGGTTTTCGGTGGTGACACGGTAACCGCTGGGCAGCGAGCGTTCATCCAGTTTCAATATAAAGTTACTGCCCCGGTCTTCGTTGGGCACCACGGCACAGGTGACATGGAATCGGCCGTGTTCGTCGGTGGTCACCAGCAGACCGCGCGCGGTGGCCAGCCGGACGCCGCCAATACCCGGTTCGCCGTCATCCTGGTAACCGTTCTTGTTGCGATCGTCGAACACTTTACCGATCACATCGGAGCAATCAAAAGTGGGATCGGGGACAACACGCACCGTGGCAGCTGCCGCGGAGACGTTACTCGCATTCAAATTGGCACTTAACAGGCTTGCCCGGTTAACGTATTCACCTTCCTTAACACCGGAACCCACGATCAACAGCAGCTCCAGCGTGTATTGGGTATCCACTTCCAGTGACGGCATGTTCCACATCAGTTGCCGGCCATTAGCCGTCGGTTCCACCTGGACACCGTCAAGGCGCGCAGAACCTTCCACGTATTTGAATCCCGGCGGCATGGTGTCAATGACCGAGACGTTGGGAAGCGCCACCGGCAAGATGTTCTTCACCGTAATGGTATAGGGCACCAGTTCACCGCGGGTTACATTCACCAGCGGCGTGGTTTTGCTCAGCAACACAACATCGGCAAGATTCGGATCCAGTGGGATGTGGTTGTTGAACAACTGGCTTTCGCCGGGTATTTGCCCATTGTCCAGCGTCAGGTGCAGGTGGTAATTAGTACCCGCCGTGCCCGGTGCGATGGATATGGGGGGCGCCGTTGCGAAGGTCTGCACTTCACAGTGATTGGGTGTTCCCGGAACCGCGTCATCGGTGTTGGTCAAACAGTTGGGCACATTAAATGGCGCTGTATCTTCACTGGTTAACGCCGGTATGGCAAAGGACTCTTCGTCATCGAAGCTATCGTCGGGCGGCGTCACGTCGATAAGATAATCACTGCCATTATTACATTCCGGCTGACTGAAGTTGATATCAAATTTGTAGAAGCCGTCGCTGGCCGTTACCTGGTTTTGCTGATTGGGATCATCAAAACAGCTGGAAGGCAGTGCGGCACCCGTCGCCGCGTTTGTCATGGTAACGATGGCACCGGAAATGGGCAAACGCACCAGGGAATCATAAACCACGCCGTCCGGATCAATGGGCAGGTTCAGATCCATCAGGTTGGTATTGGGATAGGTTATGATGTCGTAGATACGATGCAGGCCATTGGTAAACCCGGAAGATGCCATACCCAGCTTGGCCGAATTGACGCCACCGCCCCGTGCTACAAAACGCAATTCATAGCGGTCGGCGGTGTAATAGTTGGGCGCCAGGCCGGTAACCTGGTATGCGCCCGTCGCATCAGTGGTTACCGAACCGCGCAGGTTGCCATTGAAATACACTTCAACGGTCCAGTTCTCGAGGGCGCGTTCACCAGTATCAAAGACGTCGTCGAAGTTGGCATCATGCCAGACGTAACCATTGAGGTTGGCCACGCCCGGAATGGCACCAATATCAATATCCGCCTGGTCCGTAGCCGATTGGGTCATGGCGTTCCAGTGCACCTGTCCGATATTGGAAACGGTCGTACCATAGGCAAGACCACTGTCCAGTAACACCTGGAAGCGGAATTCCGCCACCTGTCCCGGCTGCAACAGTCCATAAGTGCCGTAGTAATCCACGGTAAAAGTCGGCGCCAGGTAGACAACACCATTGGGTAAACCGTTCAGTGTTGCGGTACCCGGCACATAAGTCATCTGCCCGACCACCGGCGTATCCAGGTCGTCAATGATCTCCACATCGGTGGCCGGTACCGTACCAATGTTGGTAACCCGGATAACATATTCCAGTTGTCCGCCGGGAACCGCGGCCCCGCCGCCAACCACGGAAACAGACTTGCTGATCGACAGTTGCTGGCCGTTACCCACGGCAATCAAAGTTGGCTGGTCACCGTTGTCATCCAGCCCATCGGCATCAGTGGGTTCGGTGGGTAATTCGTTGCTTGATACGAAACCCTGGTTGCTGATTATCGTACCCGATGGCGTCATGGCATTTACCGTGACATCAAAAGTAATAGTGGCAGTGCCGCCCGGCGACAGATAACCCACGCCGGGTACGGGCGGTGTTAAATCGTCAGAGCTAATGGGTATGCCGGCGATTAACGGTGAAACACCACTATCGGGCTGGCCCACCGGTAGACCATTGAGCAATACCGAGTCGGCAACATAGGCGGTATCCGCTGGCACATCGTCCGTTAACGTAACACCACTGGCTTCTACCGAACCGTAGTTGCTGACCGTAATGGTGTAACGCAGGGTATCGCCGGGATCAACAACACCCGGCGTGGTGGCGTTGTCATAAAGTTGGACGGTTTTCATGGCATCCACCAACGGTAACGCGCCCACGATGTCCCGGGTAGGATCATTGACTATCGGTGTATCCGGATCGTCCGACGGTTGTAGCGGTACCGCGCCACTGGTGCCGGCACCTTCGGCATTGAGATAACCCTGGTTGGAAACAATAGAACCTTCAATAGTCTCGCTATTGACCATGACATCAAAAGTAATAGTGGCAACATTGGTTGTGGTCGCCGTGGCATCGGCACGCAGATAACCCGCCGTGGTATTTTCCGGTGCGTTAATCAACATACCGCTTTCAATGGCGGACACGCCTGCTGAAGGATCGGCAACCGCGGTGCCATTTAACCGGGTAGTCCCGGCAATATAAGTAGTATAAGTGGGTATGGAGTCCAGTAAGGTCGCGTTAACGGCGTCCTCACTACCGATGTTTTTCACGGTAATGGTGTAGCGCAGTGTGTCGCCCGGATACAAGATACTTGCCGATCCGGTCAGGTCAGCGGATGTTTTGTAAACCTGGAACGCCGGTGCCGATGCAATGAGCGTCTGAGTGGGGTCTTCATCACCCAGCGTATTGAGATCATCCGGACCATCCCCGTTGGGATCGTTGGGATCATTACTGGGTTGCGGCGTCAGATCATACAACTGCAATAACGCCTGGTTCAATACAATCGTGCCGCTGTCAATAACGGATGCCAATGTCACATCAAACTCAATGGTCACACTGTCATTGGCGCCGCCCGCGGCGTCCAGCGACAGGTTACGCACATCCAGCAATCCCGTGCCATTAGCACCACCGTTGGGATTGGTATTGGACGTATCCGCCCCGACCGGCGCACTGATAATCGTTAAGGTACCGGCTTCAAACACCGCTGGAGCATTTAACCGGTCCACTTCATCGGTGATCGAAAAGTCGGGTACCGCAATGGCGCTGGTATTTGTTGCAACGATCCGATAACGCAATACATCGCCCGGTGAAGCGTTGTCCCCGGGGTCCTGGCCCGTTGTCTGGTTAACCACGTACTTTTGAAATTGAATGAGTGGCTGCTCACCAACAACGGTATGGGCGTCCTCATGATCCAGTGTCGCCGTCGTACCGTCGGACAGTGTTCGGGTATAGGTGCGAATTTCCCCCGTCGCGCCTGACCCTGCGGTATCACCGCTAAACCATTCCACGGCGCCGGCGACGTTGGTTAACGACTGGTTATTGGGTGTATCAGTGTCCAGGGTAAGATCATAGTAAATGATCAGCCGATGATCCGCCGGTATCGCCGCCGTCGGCGTCAGCATCGTCAATGTTAATGTACAGATGGGAGATCCCGCGACGAAATCGACGCTAAAATCCGTATCCTCTACCAATGGCGAACCAACGGTCGTTGTCCCGTCGGCAAGATATAACTGTGCGGTAATATTAGTTGGTGCAACATCGCACATACCACCGGGCGATGGATTGGGTATTTGATCCTCAATCGTCAGGTCATACGCCGCGCCGGTCCCGGTATTGTGAACATTTAGAGTAAAGGTTTCCGGCGTACCCACCTGCATGGTGGCGGGACCGGTCTTCTCCATGGTCAGGTTATCGGGACCGATAATGGTCATGTTGGCGGTGGCATCGGAAAAGCCGTTGGTTTGGGTACCCGGGTCGTTGTCCGTTTGATTGAAACTGTAGATCGCCGTATTAATAAACGTCAGGCCTGTGGTATTGGTCGGTGTATCGCTAAGCTCTACGACGATTTCAATAACAACCTGTTCACCTTGCGGTATATCAATACCGTTGGTGGTATCTTCGATGATCAAGTTGGTAGCGGTACCGGTGTTCACCGGTGTCCAGTTTTGCGAGCCGCTTATCTTCGAGACGCTCACAAACGTCATGTCCGCCGCGGAAGCCGCCAGGTTATCCGTGATACGCACGTCATATAGCGCTGTGGACTGCGGCGTTGCAGGCACTGTAATCTGGTAACTGAATTGATCGCCCACCGCGGCGGTTGTTTGCGTATTTTGCTTGGCCAGCGCCTGGGGCGGCGTCGTCATACTGGTTGTGGCATTGGTTGTCACATAGTCATTGAGGCCGCCCACACCATCGGCACCATCACGCTCTTCGCCGCTGCTGCCATCGAGACTGCTCCACTGTGCAACCACGTTATTGGTATACGTCTGGTTGTACAACGCGCCAGGGTCGACTTGCACATCATACTCAATGGTAACGGTATCGCCGGCCTGAATATCGATATCCGCTTCAATGACACCCCACACCAGGGTTTGCGGCGTGGTAACGCCATCACCGGTAATGTCCGGTGCACCAATGGTATTGTCGGCGCCGACACCCAGGCCCGCGGTTACCGTGGGATTGCCCGCATAAACCAGTCCCAACGGCATGGTATCGGTGAGTGTCACATCGAACACATCCGAATATCCGGCACCGCCATTCGCTGTCAGCGTGACTGAATAGCGCACCGTGTCACCGGGTGATGGCGTGGCATTATTAACGGCTTTTGATATGGATGTTATCTGCGGTTCCACGATGGACATATCACCGCTGGTAGCCGATACAACGGTAGTCTGGCTACCGTTGTCACCATTGGTGCGGTTGTAGGTATAAGAAGCGCTGTTATTGAAAATCAGTCCCAGCTGGTTGGTCAGCGTGTTTTGCAATTCGACGGTGATTTCAATAACCGCCTGGCTGTTGGCGGGTATGTCGATACCCGTGCTCTGGTCTTCAATGATGGGGTACGTGGCAACACCGCTGTTACTAAGCGTCCAGGTTCCGCCGGAAACGACGCTGGCGCTAACGAATTCCAGGTCAGCGTTGGATAAAGTCAGGTTGTCCAGGATACGTACGTCGTAGAGGGGCGTGTTAACCGGTGTAGCCGGCACTGTTACTGTATATGTAAATCGTTCGCCAATGGTCGCTGTTGGCTGACTAACGACCTTGCTCAATGGACCCGGTGCTTCAATGGTGACCTCCGTTGGATCGCCAGGGTCGCCAGGTGCGGCAATACCATTGACATAGGGATCATCACTGGTGTTGCCGAAGGGATTGCTTCCCCCATCAACGGCCGAAAAGCTTGCCTGGTTGGACGCGATGTCGCCATTGGATAGATTGGATAGCACATCAATTTCAAATTCGAACATCAACTCCTGAGGAGGCACTAAATCCAACGGTGGTGGATTGCCGACAATTTGTAACTCACCGGTAACGTTGTTGTAAGAATAAGTGGCGCCCGCGGGAGGCGGCGTCACCATGGTAAACGACGTCAGATCAAAGCGTGAACTATCCAGTATATCGGTGATCGTGACATCATCGATGGTATAAGTGAAATTGTACAACCGCACGCGGTAACGCAATGTATCACCGGGTGAGGCGGCTGTTGCCGGGTTCGCGCCACTGGTGACGTTCTGCACGGTTTTCTGGAAAATGTAACCGGTTAACGCGGTGGTAACCGTGTGGCTGTCTTCGTGGTCCGGGGTACCTACCGTACCGTTGGTGATGGTTCTGGTAAACGTGCTGCGCGGATAACTGCCATCGCCACTGAACCATTGCGTTGCGCCGACCACGTTGGTGAGGTCGACGGCGTCTGCCGTAGTATCAGCATCCAGCTCCGTGTCATAATTGATAATCAGCCGTTCGTTGGGGCCAATGGAAGCGGCGGGTGACTGCATCGTCACTGTCAGTTCACAGGTTCCCGGTCCTGCATAACTGACGGTATAGTCACTGCCCTGCGTCAACACACCTGAAACCGGCGTCGTGCCGTCTGCTTCAAATACCTGCGCGGTCACCGAGGCGGAGGGATCGTTGTCGCACATGCCCGCGGTTGCACCATCAGGCAACTGATCGACAATCGTGGCGTCCCAGGCACGCGAACCGCCGACATTCTGAACATCAATCGTAAAGGTCGCCGGGACACCCAGGTTGATAGCGGTCGTCAAGCTCGACTTGGTCACCACCAGGTCGGGGCCGCCAATGGTCAAAGGATCGGTAACACCGTTCTCGCCGGGCAGCGGATCAAAGAAGTTTGGTTCCGGAACACCATCGCCGTCGAGGTCAATGTTGATGAGCCGGCCAAACTCCCATGACGCGGTGTTGACAAACTGGGTGCCGGGAACGTTGGTATTGTCGGCGACAACCGTAATGTCGATTTCAATCTGGTCACCGGCGGGAATAATGACACTTTCATCAATGTCGAACCGAAGCAGGCCACCGGTATTGGTAAAGGTATGCGTCACGGGAATGCCACTTCCCGCCCAGGTAACCGTCGGTGTTCCCACCAGGGTTAAATCTGCACCCGTCGCGTTTAGATCATCCCAGATGGTTATGCTGTGTAAATCGTTGGCCGAGCCGGCATTGTTGATGAAGGTACCGGTTACCGGATCGTACAATACCGGGATGGTTAACGTGTAGGTAAACGGGTCACCGATACCCACCGTTGTGACACCTGGCGGGTTTTGCTTGTCGATGGCCTCTACGGGTATAAAAAGATCCTGGCAATTGTTCTTCGAACCATAATCGGAACCATTGACGAACCAGATTCGATGGTCGATATTGGCACAGGCCATGTTGCCAGTGAAAACCACATTATCGAAAGTGATGAGGTAGACCGAAGGGTCGTTGGTCTGGTAGTTCAGGGTAACGGTGAGTTCGTTACCTTCGGGGAAATTTACGAAGGTACAGTCGGTATCGATGGTAATCTGGGTACCCAACGCGGCGAGGTGGGTTGGATTACTGCCATCGATGGTGCCAAAGAAAGGATCCGCTGAGCAGAACTCACCTGCCTGGGCGGATGAGGCTGCGCCAAGCAATAATAGCAACGCCAAACGGCGAACAATGCTGTAGCCAGTCCTGTTGCTATAACCTTTTGTCAGGGTCCGGTGTCTTTCGTCCTTGAAGACGGTTGCCAGGCGTGCGTGGACGGCTGACAATAACCTCATCAACCAACTGCCCACGTATCACTCCTGTTATTGTTTTCAATTTTTATTTCTTGTTCTCGACAAATACTGATTACGTTTATGGTATACGTATCTCGGAAATTTTGAGCACAAAGCATCCCTGCCCGAGTGGACAGTAACCGTGTCCCTGCTTTTTCTGCTTCCTGCTTATAGCGTCCATTATTTTCCAAGACCATAGTTCAGCTGCCATGCATTCTAATTCACCAACAATCACGAAGCTGGCAGGAAATCGATCGGATACAATATGGTGACTTGCGGTACACCTTCTTTTGCGCCGAAATTAAAGCGTTTTACCCGAGCCACGATTTTGGCCAGCATATTCTTGGCATCCATGTCAGTGGACTCCACTTTGGCAAGGGAAACACTGCCGTCCGGTTCAATCGTTATTCTCAATACGACCTTACCCTGCAAGGTAGGATTCTTACGCAATTCGCGGTTATAGATGCGATACAATGCAGCTTTGTATTTATCAAACACGATCTGAATTTCTTCATCGGTACGTGACGGACCCGGGCCATCGCTAAGCGGTCGATCATCGGCAACGGCGGTACCAATTTCACTTTCGACCCGGGAAAAGGCCACCGCTTCGATATCGTCACCGGTACCGGCAACGTTCTGGCTAAGCGCCGAGCTGCTGATACCGCCACTGCTGCTCTTGGCTTGCGACGTAATGATTGATCGTCTGGTGTTCTTGGCAGTGGAACCGGCGTTACTTAGATTGGCGTCCGCACCAAGCTTGTCGAGCGAAGCATCATCAAGCAGGTCGGCGAAATTGTTTTTAAATGCCAACACACCTTTACTCTTGACCTTTTCACGTGCCTCCTTGCGTTCTTTTTTGGTCGGCTCTTTCTTCTTCTCGTCCGGCTTTTTCTTTTCCTGCTTGATCTTGGGCTTGGGCTTGGGCTTGGGTTGTTGTTTCTTGATCAGCTTGGCCAGGCGTTCCGGAATTTCCTGAACTTCGTTGCGATCCGGAATCGGCACGTCATACAGGGGAATTAGCAGGCCCAGCAGAATACTGAGTAACAGAGCCAGCAATAATATTTTGCGGTACCGTTTTTCGTCCTCACCCTTTTTGGTCCATGGCATGACCACCACGCGGTAAGGAACGGGTTTGATCTCGCGTTCAACGATATATTCGTGCTTGGATTCTTCTTGCCGCTCCTTGAGGTAATCAATTTCATCTTCAAGAAGAGCGATCTGGAAATTGTTATTTTTAATTTCCTCGGCAATCCCATCACGGCGGTCCGTAACTTTCCTGATGCGCCGTTCGAAAAAATCAACCTGATCGCGCAGGCGTTTGAGCTGGTCATCAACCTGGCCTTCGTTTACCAGCCCTGACCAGAACAAATCATTGCCGCCGATTTCGTTGAGTTTTTCCAGGTTCTCGCAAACACCGGAAAGCACTTCGTACTGCTGACGTTCATCAGCAATACTGTCCAGCTCACCATCGACGGTCGCCAGATCGGCTTCCAGGCGCTTGATAACTTCCTGGTATTCGGCTATACGGGCATAACATCTGTCCAGTTGCAGATGTATGTCCTGTTCATCATGTGCTACCGCTGTACTCATTACTTATTCCACTATTGAAGCAGTTTCAAACCATCCACCTTACCGTGATCATCCATCGCCACATCGTCGCTTTATGTCTGTGATGCTTTCTGGATAACCGCCAGTGAAACCTTTTCATATCCGGCAAACGTACAACTGGACATGACTTTTCGTAGAACCTTAAACGGCACGGTTTTATGCGACAGGATGGTTACCTGCCGGCTTTCCGCGATGGATTTGGTACTGATACCGATAATATTTTTCTGGATTTCCTGCAGTTTATTGCTGATCTCGACAATCGCGTCCTGTTTTGACTTGATGATATCTTCTACCGTGATCACGGGTTCACCCTGCACGAGCACTTCGTTTTCAGAGACCATAATGACGGCCGTTTCCTTGGGCTTGGTTTCCACCACGGAACTGGGCAGGCTGATTTTTTTGGGTGGATCTAGCACCTGGCTATTGGATGAATTGACCAATAAGAAGAACACCAGGATGGTAAATACATCCATCAGCGACGTCAGGTTCAGGCCGGGCAGTTTGCGCTTGCGGCTCCGGGCCATACGATTCATACGGCGGGTGCTTTTCATGGCGCTTCTCCCAGGGACATATCCGGAAACAGGGCAACCTTTTGCATTTGGTCAGTACCACCCTGCGTTATTTCCGCGCTGCGCACCGCATCCATAATCTTCACCATATAGTCATACTCAATATCGGGTTCGATAAGAATGGTGGCATCTGTTTTGTCCGGATAGTTGCCTTTGATCTTTTGCAGGTAGCCGGAAAGTTTCGTCAAATCGTATTCGCCATTGACATTGGGCATGCGCGCGATGACGCCGCGGCCATTACCCAGCTCAAGGCGGTCTTCCCGGATAATCACTTCAACTGTAATCTTGGGTTTATCAACAGGTCCGGCGGCACCCGATGGAATATCGAGTTCCATGATGGTGATGCGGGAAAAAACCGCGGTAATCAGCAAGAACGGAACCAGCACGACCATCAAATTCAGAAAGGTCGTAATGTCCATTTCCGGCGGCTCTTTACTTTTAGTCCTGTAATGGTGTTTCCTTGACATCGTGCAACTCCAGGCTCAGTCGTTATGCAGCGGCAGCGGCACTTTGTCTTTTCGCCATCTTGGTGATAATGCTCAGGGTTTTGACCGATGCCATTTCCAGGCTATCGACGATCTCACCGGTTTTCGACGTCAACACAACATAGATAATCAACAGCGGTATACCGGCCATAAGCCCGAACGCGGTGGTATTCATGGCAACTGATATACTGGCTGATAACATGTCGGCTTTCTCAGCTGGGTTAGCGTTGGCTACCGCGGTAAACGCACTAATCAACCCCATGATGGTTCCCAGCAGTCCCAACAACGTTGAGATATTGGAAAACAGGGCAATGTAAGGAGTGCGCTTTTCCAGTTGCGGGATAATTTCCATCATGGTTTCTTCCATGGCGATTTCGATGTCATCGCGGCGCCGTACTGCTCCCTGAAGCTCAAGGCCTGCATTTAGCAAATGACTGATGGTGGAATTGTTCTCTTCGGTCATTTCCCGCGCCGTGTCGAAGTCACCTTCCACAAGAACAGGATGCAGCTTGTCCCACATTTGCTGATTGGCCATCTTGACCTTGGTAAGTTTAAGGTAACGTTCAATGGCTATAGCTAAACCGAACGCAAATACAATCAGAATAGGGTACATAAATGCACCGCCGGTCTGAAAAAATTCAATCATGGCGTTCATCACTTACTCCTTATCACTCAACACGTTATTACTCATTAGTCGGGTTAATATTCCACGCCGGTTATTCATTTACCGTTGCAGAATAAAAGTCCAGCTCTCGTTCAAAAACATCTTTGTCTACTGCCTGCAGTTTTTCATTCAACAACTGGGAAGAAAGCTCACTTTCAACGCCCAGTTCAGAACTTTTCCACGGCACAATAAACAGGGATTTCGGCGCTTCCTTGTTACCGACGATGGAAATACCCGATAACGCCTTGGCTTCCCCGCCGGATTTCTTCTTGGGTTTGTCCGCCGCATGAATTGTTGCTGTCATGCAAACAAACAAAGCGACCACTACTACATTTACTACTTTTAGTTGCATCACCACCTGCTCTTGCTGCGTCACCGCTACATGCGGCTTTTAACGTCGGCGACCCAGATCGTGACCTTTTCGTCATCGGGTACACCTTTTAAATATTCCTGATACTGTGTCATGGCGCATTCCAGATCCTGGATATAGATGTCGCATAACACGCCCAGATTTTTCCGTGCCGGCAAAAAATCCGGATACACCGCCAACAATGATTCATACAGATCACGCGCTTCCTGGTAGCGGCCGGTTTGCCGGTAAACCAGCCCCAATTCATTGTTTGCTACCGGATGATTGGTGCTGAGTTCCAGGGCCTTTTTCAAATTCTCTTCGGCTTTCTCCAGCTCGCCGGTACGGGCAAAGGCGATACCCAGATTGATATACGGGGCGCTGAATTTGCCCGTCTTCCCAATCACGCCTTTGAGCAACCTGATTGCTTCCGGATATTCCTCTTTCTTTAGCAGCATGTTGGCTTCACGAAACTCTTCCCGGATCTGCGGCGCAACCTCGAAGTTCTCACTAATCTCGATCACACCCTTGGGAAGACACTCATTATTCGCATTGGCCTTGAAATTTGGATCATTCGGGTTGGTAGACTTATCTGCTGATGTGGTTTTTTCCTGCTGCAAGGCAAAGCAGCTCTTTTTTACTGTCTTTTTCGAATCTTGTTTCGTTGGTGCATTGGAGGCACACGCTGTCAGCAACAGCAAAACAACAATAGCAGCCAACCCGCGCAGCCCCGCGTAACGAGTGGCACGAACGATTGCCCGTGTTGAAGTTTGTTTGACGATTCTCACAACCATTCCCATTAAT
>JASFMT010000054.1:0-13229 GCA_050117455.1 Gammaproteobacteria bacterium
TTCATAATAGCGCTCGTAGTCACCGGAGGTAAAAATACTTTCATCATCCCTGGCATCCACCGACGCCAGCACGCCGGGTTGCCGGGGATGCCGAATACCCACCCGCCAGGGACGGTCGCCATGCCGGCCAATAGCACGCAAATCACCGCCGGCATTCACAATGGCATTGGTAATACCCAGTTCCTGTAAATGCTCAATGGCTTTGTCCACCGCATAACCTTTGGCGAAACCACCAAAATCCAGGCGCACGGCGCTGTTACGCGATTGCAGTTGCACGCCGTCCAGGGTCAGATCCTCCATGGTGGGGTGTTGATCCACCAATGCCTTGATTTTGCCGGGCTCGGGCGGCGGGCCCTTCGGCAGGTCGTCACTGGCAAATCCCCATACCCGGGTCAACTGCCCAATGGCCGGATTAAACCGTTGGCCGCTCTGTTCAGCATATTCCGTAGCCCGTTTGATTAAGGGAATGAGCGAGGGACCAATGGAAAATTTCTTGCCGGTAGGTAACAACTGATTAACCCGGGATAGGCTGCCGGGCTTCCAGGCGTGCCAGGTTTCATGCATGTAAGCGATATCGTCGGCGATGGCGGCAACCGCCCGCCGACCGGTTTCTTCATCCACACCCCAGATTTTAACCTCGATGAGCGTGCCAAAACCCAGAAACTGTTCGTAATAAACACCGTCTTGCTTGCTGCACGCTGACAGTGTCAACAGCGGCGGTAATACAACGAGCAGATTAAAAATTTTTGACCAGCGCAATGGTTTCAAACAATGATTGAATATCAAATTCTTACGACCTGTTATTGGGGGTCAATTCTTGTTTCTATGGCATCCATTAACTGGCTGGCAATATCCAGGCCATAGATCTTGTCCAGTTCACGGATACAGGTAGGACTGGTCACATTAATCTCCGTTAGATAATCGCCAATCACATCCAGCCCGACAAACAACAGACCTTTCTCTTTTAACAGTGGCGCGACCTGCTCACAGATCCAGAAGTCCCTCTCCGACAGCGGCACGCCCACGCCCTGGCCACCCACCGCCAGATTGCCCCGGCTTTCCCCTTCGGCGGGTACCCGGGCCAACGCGTACGGCACAGCGGTACCATCCACCAGCAGGATACGCTTGTCGCCATCCCGGATTTCGGGAATAAAACGTTGCGCCATAATATAGTGCTGGCCGTGATCCGTTAGCGTTTCAATGATCACGTTGGTGTTATGATCGCCTTCGGTGACCCGGAAAATGGAAGCACCTCCCATGCCATGCAGGGGTTTAAGAATAATATCTCGATGTTGCTGTAAAAAGGCCCTGATTTGCGATGCCTCCCGGCTAACCATTGTGGGCGACGTACAGTGGGGAAACCAGGCGGTGAATAACTTTTCATTGGCATCGCGCAGCGACTGGGGCTTGTTGACCACTAATAGTCCCTGGCGCTCCGCCAGTTCAAGAATATAAGTGGCGTAAATATATTCCATGTTAAATGGCGGATCCTTGCGCATGAGGACGACGTCCAGTTCCGCCAAAGGTAGCGACTGTGGCTCCGTTGTCCAGCTGAACCATCCCGCCGCATCGTCTTTCACGCTCAGTTGACGCACCATGGCTATTGCCTGTCCATCTATCACGGACAGATCATTGAGCTCCATGTAATACAGCGACCAGTCTCTGGCCTGCGCCGCCAGCAACATGGCGAAGGTACTGTCTTTTTTGATATTGATAGCGGCAATGGGATCCATCACCACGCCAAGTTTTCGCATCACCTTCGTAACTCCTTCGCTGACCTGTGTATCACCCAGGCTATCAAGCGCCATTGCCGCGCGGTTTGTAGCTTAATAGAAACAGAGCTTGCTCGCGTCGTATGACCGCGTCGGTTTTGACGGGTGAATCTAGTGTCCGATTTCATTGCTTAAAACTGTTCGTAATATAATTATCTTTATTATTGTTAAAAAGCTTCGTAAGATACCTATGTACTTGTGTATTTGAAATACTCATGTATAGAATACCCAAAGGATAGTGGTAAATTTCGTTCTAATGGAGGTATTTTTCTAAACCCTGCACATACACGGGACGTTTGTGTGATCATTTCTGCGGCAACTGTGGCTAATTAATAGTCAATTATCCTGCCGAAAACTCAATGAACAGTAAGTTTTCGACTCTGCGCCCTTCTATTTATAATAGTAAGGTTTCAATTCGGCACCTCTCGTCCTGCGATAACTTATTCTGTATATTCAATAACTATAACCGTCGATACAGTACAATATATATTTATCGCAAATATTGATATAAAGAGTCCGTAACGCGATGAAGCTAACAGAGGCAGTCGTATTTTGTTTAAGATGTCCCCACAGGGATTAAGGGTGAGAGAGCCCATCAGCGAAACGGTCAACGGATTTTTTCAGTTGGTTGCTGTAAATGTTATTGTTTGAAACAATCATAATACGTAAACATTAATATAAATTATCTTCATAAGTAGGCAATACTTATCGTGTTTTCTGGGAGAGTCTGGACTAAAGTTATAAAGTATTACCGCCGATACATGGATTGGATCAAGACTTTGATTTTCTTGATGCAATAAGGAATTGATCGTTTGGTTCCCGAGTTCTTACTCATTACATGCTTGCTGAACCAAAAGCATATTGTATTCCACCAGCAACTATCATTCGGTTTGCGCGCCAGTCGAGCGGGCAACTTAAGAAACGTGCAATGTACCACATAGTGGAATTCGATAGGAATCTTTACGGCAGCGGTGGCAACAATAAGGGTTTATTACATGAATAAGAGGTGGCGCGGTGGCAGAAGAAGCGACTGATACTTCATTAGCAGGAATAAAAGTAATGGTCATTGATGACAGTAAGACCATTCGCCGCACAGCGGAAACACTGTTAAAAAAAGCGGGTTGTGATGTGGTTACTGCCACCGACGGTTTTGAAGCGTTGGCAAAAATCACCGACCAAAATCCTGACGTGATATTTATAGACATCATGATGCCGCGCCTGGACGGGTATCAAACCTGCGCGTTAATCAAGAACAATCATATCTACAAGAATACACCGGTCATCTTGCTGACCAGTAAGGATGGATTGTTCGATCGTGCACGTGGGCGAATTGTTGGTTCAGATCAATACCTGACCAAGCCGTTTACCAAAGATGAGTTACTCGGCGCTATCACATCGCATGTTAACGTGGCGCACTAGCACCCCATGCGTTGTGTCCTTGTTATCGTTAGGGAACAGTTTCCTTAACACCGTGAACAGAGCGGTAATACAAAATTTGTTGCAAACTACTTAACCAAGGGAGAGCCTGGTAATGGCAAACATACTGATTGTTGACGATTCCCCCACCGAAATCCATGTGCTCAAAACCATGCTGGAAAAAAATGGTTTTTCGGTTACCTCGGCCGGCAGCGGTGAAGAAGGTATCGAGAAGGCGAAATCCGAAAAGCCGGATTTGATTCTGATGGACGTGGTCATGCCCGGTATGAACGGCTTCCAGGCATCGCGGGAAATCACCACCAATCCCGATACCAGTAACATCCCGGTGATAATCGTCAGCACCAAGGACCAGGAAACGGACAAGCTCTGGGGTCTGCGCCAGGGCGCGAAAGACTACATCACCAAACCGGCGAAAGAGAAAGATTTAGTTGGTAAAATCAATTCATTATTGGGAAACTAGTACCCATGCGCATTAACACGGAATAGTGGAACCATGGCAAAAACCGCGCAAAAACATCCTCTGCAGTTACTGAGGGAAATTGAACAGCAATGCAAAAAGACTGCACAAGGCCTGCCGCAGCGCGTTGATGTTAAGGAAAACTGGACTGGAATTGGATTCCGGATCGCAGACCTTAACCTTGTGGCCCCCCTCAAACAGGTCAACGAGATCCTGCATTTTCCACGCCTGGCTTCAGTACCCGGCACCCAGCGCTGGGTAAAAGGTGTTGCCAATATTCGTGGTACCCTGCTCCCAATTATTGATTTACAGGATTTTTTGCATGAAAAACCCGCCCCCCATACCAACCGGACACGGGTATTGGTGGTAAAAAGAGATGACCTGTCCGTCGGATTGGTCGTCAACGAAGTTTTAGGCTTGAGGCACTTTCAGGATCACGAAAAAATAACAAAAGTATCGCGCTTTGATGAGACATTGCGCCAATACGTGCACGGTGCTTTCAAACAAAATGGCGAAGAGATTTTGGTGTTTAGCATGTACGCTCTGGCGGAAAATCCACATTTCTTCCAGGTGGCTGTATAGGCACAACACACGACACGGATACAGTGTGTGAATTTCAGAGTTAGCGCAATCAGTTGATTGGGCTGACTCTGTTCGTGTTGGTTTCAGACCAACAAATATATTCAACAAGAGATCGCACATCTCGCGTGAATAAAGTAAGTGATATAAATAGTGTGACTCAATAATTGGGTAACGTTAGTTTTGTTTAATTG
Source organism: Gammaproteobacteria bacterium (assembly GCA_050117455.1). Taxonomy (GTDB): domain Bacteria; phylum Pseudomonadota; class Gammaproteobacteria; order SZUA-152; family SZUA-152; genus JAKEGK01. The sequence continues at coordinate 4,440 of JASFMT010000054.1, forward strand.
TTTGGGCAGGAGCCAAGTTTATGATTACCGCACCATCCAGCAAAATTGCAGCAGACAAGGGTCTGTTCATACTAGGCGCTCTGTTGGCCGTATCCATTTTGGCTGCCTTTGTGATCTTCAACATAGTGGCAACCAACACCGCTCACGATAAACAATACATCAATATCTCCGGTGAGCAACGGGTACTGTCCCAGAGTATCGTTAAAGACGCGGTAGAGGCGTCGTCCGCCAACGTTGAGGCTTTCAAACAGCTCAAACTAACGCGTAACATGTTCGAGCAAAACCTCAACTACCTGCGTGACGGCAATCCCGAAACCGGTCTACCACCGTCGCCCGATAGCGTTACCGAAGAACTGGATTCAGTTAGTCAGTTGTGGAACGAGTTCGGGACCAACGCCGACACCATCCTGCAGGCGGAAGGCACCATTCGAATGCTGTCGGAATTCGTCGGCGCGGTAAACGAAACCATGCCCACGCTGCTGGCCGTATCTGACGAGGTAGTCAGTATCATGATCGAGTCCGGCGCTAACGCCAGCCAGGTGTACGTTGCCAGTCGCCAGCTCATGTTGATTCCTCGTATCTCGGTAAACGCCAACAAGGTCTTGCAGGGGGGTCAGGGTGCGGCCTCTGCAGCAGACCGGTTTGGCCGTGACGCGGCGCTGTTCGGCCGGGTACTGGATGCAATGATCAAGGGTAACAAGAAAATGAATATCCGCCGGGTACGTGACCCGGATGCCCGCGACAAGCTGGCGGAAGTTGCTGAATTATTCGAAACGGTACACGACCTGGTGGGCCGTATCCTCGACCAGACACCCACCCTGTTTGAAGCGCAAAATGCATCGAACAACATGGTAACCAAAAGTGAGGAACTACTCGACGTTACTACTAACCTGATGCAGGCCTATACCCGCCTGGAGGAAGAACGTCCGGTTAATGCCTTCATGGGTTATATTTTCGGTGCCGCCGCGATTGTGCTGCTGGTATTACTGGGCTTCAAGTTAATGGGTGAAACCCGCCGCCGCCTGACGGAAACCGCGGACACCAACCGCCGGAACCAGGACGCGATCATGCGCTTGCTGGATGAAATCGGTGACCTGGCATCCGGTGACCTCACGGCGCAGGCGACAGTAACCGAGGACATCACCGGGGCGATCGCGGACGCGATCAACTACGCCATCGACGCCCTGCGCCGACTGGTATCCACCATTAACGAAACCACGGTGCAGGTATCATCCGCGGCCCAGGAAACCCAGGCCACGGCGATGCATCTTGCCGAGGCGTCGGACCACCAGGCCGAGCAGATCACCGCGGCATCAGCGGCGATCAACGAAATGGCGATCTCCATCGAACACGTTTCCAATAATGCGACAGAGTCCTCATCCGTTGCGAACAAATCAGTGGATATTGCGAAGAAAGGTTCCAAGGCGGTGCAGGACACCATCTTTGGTATGGACTCCATTCGTGAACAAATCCAGGAAACATCAAAACGGATCAAGCGCCTGGGTGAATCGTCCCAGCAAATCGGTGACATGGTTGAGCTGATCAACGACATCGCCGACCAGACCAACATCCTGGCGTTGAACGCGGCGATTCAGGCGGCCATGGCCGGTGAATCGGGCCGGGGTTTCGCGGTGGTTGCGGACGAGGTACAGCGACTGGCGGAAAAATCCACCGACGCCACCAAACAAATCGAAGCGCTGGTAAAAACCATTCAGTCCGATACCAACGAAGCGGTGGCCTCCATGGAACAATCCACCGCCGGTGTTGTGACCGGGGCGCAACTGGCGCTACGCGCGGGGGAGTCTCTGGAAGAGATCGAGAGTGTATCCACTCACCTGGCGGAGCTAACCCAGAGTATATCGGACAGTGCACAGCAGCAGGCTACCGCTGCATCCAGTATCTCGGAAAGCATGAACGTGATCCAGGAGGTAACCACGCAAACATCCGCGGGTACCAATGAAACCTCGGCGTCCATCGGTAACCTCGCCGAGTTATCCAACGAGCTGAGAAAATCGGTTTCCGGTTTTAAACTGCCGGAATAACGGTCACTTCCGATACCGCCATAAGGCGGTATCGGCAACCGTTTGCTAAGTACGGATAGTACGGATCATGGGTACCGCAGAATTCATTTTGGATAAACGAATGCAATCGAAGGTCAACGAACTGCCCGATAACCTGCAGGGCACGGGACTTCGCGCGTTGCCGAAAATGGATGACCAGCAATACCGGCAATGGGTGGAACTGCTCGAGCAACGCACCGGGATGCGTTTGCCGGAGCATCGCCGTTCGTTTCTGGTGACCAACCTCGGCATTCGCATGCGGGAACTGGGATACACCAGCTACCAGGATTACTTTGACCTGCTGCATTCAGGCAGAGGCGGCAATGTCGAATGGGACAAGCTGGTTCATTACCTGACGGTGCACGAAACGCGCTTTTTGCGCCATGAAGACTCGGTCAACCTGATTTGCGAAAAGTACCTGCCCCGTACGCCCATTGATGTCAAGGAAGAACCGGTCACCATCCATATCTGGAGTGTCGGTTGCTCCACCGGCGAAGAACCATACAGCATTGCCATGGCCGTGGATGCCCATTTGCAAAGGCTGGGGTGTGAATTTTATCTGGGCATCATTGCCAGCGACATCAGCCGCAGTGCGCTCGCTGTGGGCCGCGCCGGTATTTATAGCAAAACCCAACTCAAGAATATCGATGCTGAGCGGCTGAAGAAATATTTTGAAAAATTGCCGGACGGCCGCTACCAGGTTATTCCGGCATTGCGCCAACGAGTGTGCTTTAACCAGTTAAATGCGCTGGACATGGAACGCACGCCGATCGGCGCGATGGACATCATTGTCTGTCAAAACCTGTTGATTTATTACGATCGCGCAAGAAGAGAACAACTTGTTAATAATTTTGTGGAGCACTTGACGCCGGGGGGAATTTTAATTTTGGGCGTAGGGGAGCTGGTGAACTGGTCTCACCCGAAACTGGAACGTTTACATTATGCCAACACCCTGGCATTCAGGCATACATAATTAAAAGGTGCAAAGGTGCATTCATGAGCATTGCGCAGCAGGAATTAGACTACACCACCCTCAAATGGGTTAAGGACGAAATCCAGGAAAGCCTGAAGCAAACCCATCAGGCCCTGGAAGCGTACGTGGAAAATCCCAATGACTCCACCCAGATCCGGTTTTGCGCAACCTATCTGCACCAGATTTACGGCACCCTGCAAATGGTGGAAATCTACGGCGGTGCCCTGCTGTCCGAAGAAATGGAATTGCTGGCCAACGCCATTGCCCAGGGCAAAGTCTCGCGCAAGGAAGATGCCTATGATGTGTTAATGCGGGCGATTTTGCAGTTACCTGCTTACCTGGAACACCTGGAAAACGGCCAGCAGGACATGCCGGTAATTCTGCTGCCACTGCTTAATGATTTACGTACCGCGCGCGGCGAACACCTGTTAAGCGAAAACGCCTTCTTTTCACCGAACCTGGATATCACGCCACCCAGCATTGAAAAGAAAGACAACAAAGAACCGGCCGAAATTCAGCAATACGCCAAGAAACTCAGACCGGTATATCAGGCGGCCCTGGTGCGCTGGTACCGGGAAATGAATCCCCCGGAAGCGATGAAAAAACTCAGTATCGTCTTGCGCGAGCTGTTGAACAACTCCAAATTAGAGAGCGCCACGCGCCTGTGGTGGGTAGCCAGCGGCATCATGGAAGGCCTGCAGGATGGCGGCCTGGAAACCAGCAGTTCCATTAAACAGTTAATGGGTCATCAGATCGACCGCCAGATCAAACGCGTCGTGGATAGTGGTGAACAAATCCTTCACGACGATCCCCCCGTCGAGTTACTGAAAAACCTGTTGTATTACGTTGCCACGTCAACGTCTCACGGGGAAAAGACCCGGCAACTGAAAGATGCTTTTAATCTGGACCATCTGCTACCCGGCAGCGTGGATGTTAATGAAGCGTTTGCCCAGTTGCGCGGTTCCAATACCGACCTGATGCAAAGCGTATCTTCCGTCATTAAGGAAGACCTGTTAAACGTCAAGGACCAACTGGATATCTTTGTCCGTACCGCGGACAAGCCGGTGTCGGATCTTGAGCCGCTGGCCGGTCATTTACACCGTATTTCCGATACCCTGGCCATGCTGGGGCTGGGCGATCTGCATAAGATCATTCAGGACCAGAACCGCAGCGTGGATGACATTATTCAAAGTGGCGATCGCCCCAACGAAGTCAGCCTGATGGAAATTGCCAGTGCTTTGCTGTATGTGGAATCATCCCTGGAAGGTGTGGAATCATCCCACGGTAGCAAGGTATTAAGCGCCGACGATGACAAGCACGAATCCCTGTTACCACCGAGCGAACAACGCCAACTTAATAACCTGGTTATTGGTGAAGCCGCAGCGCTGGTTACCAAAGTCAAGGAAGCATTCAACACCTATGCCCTTGATACAGCTAACCGGGACCCCATCAAGGAAACGCCGGACCAACTGGAACAGGTGCGCGGCGTATTGGCCATTCTCGATCTGGGCCGGGCGGCCCAGTTACTCAATGCCGCCATCGACTACATACGCCACCAGCTATTGCGTGAAGATATCGAACCCAATCGCAAGGCACTGGACCTGCTGGCCGACGTCATCACCAGTATCGAATATTTCCTGGAAGCGGTATCGGAAAACCGCTGGCAACCGGAATCCATTTTACAGGTGGCGGAAACCAGTGTTCTGGAGCTGGGTTATACCCCGGAAGCACTGTCTGCGCTGAGCGAAGCCGGCGCAGAGCCGTCCATTTCCAGCGAGTCGCTGGAGCTTGCGGCCGACGATAGCACCAATGTGTCGCTGGAAGTCATCGAATCCGGGGAACCGGTGGCAGAAATCGCCACCGCGGAACCCGAACGGGAAGAAGTGCAAGCTGAGCCAGAACCGGAAGACGTCGCCCCGCAGACGCTACAACCGGCCGAGCCCGCGTCACAGGCCGCCGTGCCGACCGCCAATCCGTTACCGGAAGACGATATCGACGAAGAAATCCTGGAAATTTTTCTGGAAGAAGCGGACGAAGTGGTCGAAACCATGCGAGAGAATCTCGCCACCTGGAAACAAAACCACGATAACTCCGACGCGTTAACGGTCCTGCGCCGCTCCTACCATACCATTAAGGGCAGCGGCCGGCTGGCTGGCGCTAAAGTCGTCGGCGAATTTGCCTGGGCCATGGAAAATATGCTTAACCGCGTCATTGATGGACGGCTGGAAATACGCGGGGAATTATTCGATGTGCTGGAAAAAGCAGAAAACATGCTGCGGGACTGCATTGCCCACCTCAAGGGCGAACAAGCAACCCAGCCCAATGTTCAACCGTTGGTTGATGTAGCGGATGCCTTCGCCAATGGCGCCACCGGCGGCGAAACCCCCAAACCCGACCTGATCGACGAACTGCTCAGCGATATCACCGCGCCATCAGCTTCTGCGCAACAGGAGGACGAGGAAGAACTGGCAAGCACCGAGGATAGTGACGATATCGGTGAAGCAATAGAACTCTCGCTGGAAAGTACCGAATCCGCTGCAGCACAAGAGGAACCACAAGTCCGGGAGAAACCCGCGGCGACGTCGCAAGGCTCCACGGAATCGACGCTGGTTGATATTTTCCTCAAGGAAACAGCGACCCATCTTGCCGCAGTTGACGACTATCTCGAAAACTATTCCGATGACAACATGCATTATGTCACCGAACCATTGATGCGTGCGCTCCATACCCTTCACGGCAGTGCCAACATGGCCTCGGTTGAAAACATCGCCCGATTAAGTGAACACCTGGACCGGTACTTTGCCACGTTGTTTGACAGCAGCCAGGTAGTTACCTCGGATACTATCGACGTGCTGACCCAGGGCAGGGATCTCATCAGAACCATGTCGAAAAACATGGACGACGAAAGTATTTGTGCTGCTGAGGCCAACGAGTTAAGTGAGCGCATTCAGCAATTGCACGCCGAGGCGCGGGAAAACGCACCTTCGCAGGAAGAGTCCTGGTCGGTCTTACAGGGTATTGATCCGGAAATTTCCGACGGCCTGGAGGAAGTGGTGGAAACCCTGTCCAGTGATTCACCGGATGGCCTGGGAGACACCATCGAATCCTACGAATCAACATCCGATGGACTGGACGACGTGGTGGAAACCCTGTCCAGTGATTCACCGGATGGCCTGGGTTATACCCTGGAATCCTACGAAGCAACGCCCGACGAGATGACAGATTCCGTAAGCGAGGCGTTTGACGCGTTTTCAGAAACGGTTGAAACAGAGGACGAGCAGGGAGAAACCATCGAACTGTCCGTTGATGACAGCGAGGACACAGAAGACGTTATTGAATTGTCCGCTGAGGGGGAAGAAGCGGATCTTGTCGGCGCCAGCGACGAGGAGGTCGATAGCAGCTGGATGAAATCCTCCGCCAGCGCAGAATCGCAACCCGATGACGTTAATGAAATTAATTACAGTGATTACGACGTTGAAGAAATCGAGCTCAGCGCGCCGGAACCTGATGAAATAGAAACCTCGTCGGCAGCCGACATGTCACAGGCTGCCGCGGACGAAGAGATCGACGAAGAGCTCATCAGCATTTTCCTCGATGAAGCGGATGAGCTCCTGCATAATGCTGAAGCTTTGATTCAGGGCTGGACCACCGATCCCCATGATCATTCCATCATGGAAGAACTGCAACGGTCGTTACACACCTTAAAAGGTGGCGCACGCATGGCCAATCAAACCGCCATCGCCAACCTCAGCCACCGCGTCGAATCGTTGCTGGAAGCCATTGTTGACGGAACCACCGATTCTTCACCGCAACTGCCCAAAGCCGTGCAACGTTGCCAGGACTGGTTAACTCAGGCCCTGGAGTCCATTCGTGGCGGTGACTACAACCTGTCGGAGCCCGCGGAACTCATGGCGTTGATTCAGGCGTTTATTGACGGCGAACAACCCACGGTGGAAGGGGGACAACCTCCTGTCGAGCAATCTGCCGATGTGACCACCGACGATGCATCAGCGAACCAGCAGCACACCGAAGAACTCGAAGACGCATTACCCCTTGAAGACAATGACGAGGCGGATGAAGAAATCGTACTGGAACTTGCCGAACCTGAGCAAGCATGGCAGGACAGTGAGGGCGCAGCAGGCGAAGATGAAGATGACGATCTGCGGGATATTTTCCTGGAAGAAGCCCACGATATTCAGGAACGCAATGAGAATATTATCCAGCGCTGGATTAAGAACCGTGATGACCTCGGTGCCATCGGCGAATTACAGCGTAACCTGCACACCCTCAAGGGCGGTGCTCGCATGGCCGGTGTTTCTCGCATTGCCGATGTCGCCCACGTACTTGAAACGCTGTTGGAACAGGTTGCCGAACAACGGCTGGGCGTCACCGACGACTTACCCGGATTGATACAACAGTCCCACGACTGGCTCGTTGATGCTATCAGCAGTATCCGCCATAACGGTGAACTGCCCGACTCAACCGAGTTAATGGAATACATCAAGGACTACATCAGCCAGCCGGCACCCGCGAAACAACCGGAAGAACCGCAAACGCCCGTGTTCGATATGGAAAACGAACCTACGGAACAAATTGTCCTGGAAGACGAGCCGACCATCGAGATCAAAGAAGACCTGTCATCGCTGGAAAGTGTTCAAAGCACTGACGCCCTGGCCGAAGGGGAAAGCGGCGAAACGCACGAAGCTGATTACGATGAAGAACTGGTGGAAATTTTTCTCGAAGAAGCCGAGGAAATCCAGGAAACCACTGACCGCATCCTTCACGACTGGGCAAGAGATATTGACAACCGCGAGCTGATCGCCGAGTTGCAACGGTCTTTACATACCCTGAAAGGCGGTGCGCGCATGGCGGGCATCAAACCCATCGGTGACCTTAGTCATGCTATTGAATCGGTGATGGAAGCCGTAACCACGGGCAACCTGGAACCCAACCGCGAATTTCCCAAAGTCGTGCATAGCTGCCACGATTGGCTGACCAGCGCTATTGAACAGGTGAAACAACACCAGCCCGTTGAACCGGCCACCTTCCTTACCAAACAACTGGAAAACCTGTTAGCGGGTAACGATGCCATGGAAGGGCTTGCGGAACCCAGAACGGAAAAACCCCGGGCCAAACCCAAAGCGCCGGCCAAAAAACCGGCCGCCAAGGCGATTCCTAAAGCAAAATCCGAAACACCCAAGCCTGCAGCGACGCCGGCGCCGTCCGGAGAATTAATCGACCTGCCGGCATTCAGCAAAACCGACGACAAAGATGCGTCCGTGTTGCCTGAAGACGAACAAACCAACAAGCCTCGCACCACGGAAGAACAGATCCGTGTTAAAGCGGACCATATCGATAACCTGGTTAACCATGCAAGCGAAATTAACATCTATAACGCCCGCATTGGTCAGCAACTGGGACAATGGCACTTTAACCTCAAAGAGCTGGAACAGACAATTGGCCGTTTTCGTGAGCAGTTGCGTAACTTTGAAATGGAGACAGAACAACAAATCATGTACCGCCATGCTGACATTAGCGCGGCGAGCGTCGGCTCGGGTTCCAGCTCATCATCAAGCGATGTCTCCTTCGATCCACTGGAGCTGGACCGCTTTTCCTACATGCAGCAACTGTCACGCAGTATGGTGGAAAGTTTCGATGACTTGACCAGTATCCAGAAATTACTGGAAGCGCTGTCCGGCGATACCGATGTACTGTTGTTGCAACAATCGCGCATTAACGGCGATTTGCAGGAAGAGT
>JASFMT010000055.1:0-13037 GCA_050117455.1 Gammaproteobacteria bacterium
GGTGGTTATTTTGAAGAAGCCAGGCTGTTGAATGTCGCGCACCAGTTTCAACAACAAACGGATTGGCATACCCGGGTACCGGGTGGGTTTGAATAATTGAGTTTTAACGCAAAGGATCGCTTTCGCACATCCATGTGCTTCGCGACACTCGTTCGTCCGGAACAGCGCGCCGGGGCGCAAAGAAAATAAAGTTCACAGATCCTGCGTTTGGTGTCTATGGTTAAAACAATTGGCGAATCAAAAGTGATTCGTTGATCGATGCAGGAGCGCAAGTATAGGTGGTTGTCGTGCAAGAACTGGATTGCGAAAATTTAAATTTTAAATCCTCTGCGTCTTAGCGCCTTTGCGTTAAATTTATTTTATCACTGTTAAATCGAGTAAAAATATGGAATGGGAAGCAGTAATAGGCCTGGAAATCCACGCCCAACTTGCGACAAAAAGTAAAATTTTTTCCGGCGCCGCTACGGCGTACGGTGCCGAGCCGAATACGCAGGCATGCGCGGTGGATCTGGGGTTGCCCGGTGTATTGCCGGTGCTCAACGAAGAAGTGGTGCGCATGGCCGCGAAGTTTGGGTTGGCGATAGGCGCAAACGTGGCAGAGCATTCGGTGTTTGCCCGTAAGAATTATTTTTATCCGGATTTACCGAAAGGTTACCAGATCAGTCAGTATGAATTACCGATCGTGCACACTGGCAAAATGGAAATAGTGTTAGAAGATGGTACCACGAAAATTGTCGGTGTAACCCGCGCCCACCTGGAAGAGGACGCCGGCAAATCGCTGCATGAAGATTTTCACGGCATGACCGGTATCGATTTAAACCGCGCCGGTACGCCGCTGCTTGAAATCGTATCCGAGCCTGATATGCGTTCCGCGGAAGAAGCGGTTGCTTATATGAAAAAGCTGCATTCACTGGTGCGCTATCTGGAGATCTGTGACGGAAATATGCAGGAAGGTTCCTTTCGATGTGATGCCAACGTATCGGTTCGGCCAAAAGGACAGAAAGAATATGGCACCCGTACCGAATTGAAAAACATTAATTCGTTTCGTTTCGTTGAGCGTGCTATTAACGTGGAAATTGAACGCCAGATTGACCTCATCGAGGGCGGCGGTGAAGTGGTGCAGGAAACCCGTTTGTATGACCCGGACCTGAACGAAACCCGGTCCATGCGCACCAAGGAAGAAGCCAATGACTATCGCTATTTTCCCGATCCAGATCTGTTGCCGGTGGTCATTGATGAAAACTATCTCAATGAAGTGCGAAAAACACTGCCGGAATTGCCCGCGGAAAAACAGCATCGCTTTGAAAAACATTATGGCTTGAAAACCGAAGACGCTGCTGTGTTGACCGCCGACCGGCAGATGGCGGATTTCTTCGAGGCGGTGGTCAAAGTCAGCGATTCGCCAAAATTATCCGCCAACTGGATCATGGGTGATTTGCTGGGCGCATTGAACAAACATGATCTGGATATTAGTAAGAGTCCGGTTACCGCGGACATGTTGGGCGGCATGATCAAGCGTATAGAAGATAACACCATCTCCGGCAAAATTGCCAAGCAGGTGTTTGATGCCATGTGGAAAGGCGAGGGCGATGCCGATACTGTTATTGAAAAGCAGGGGCTGAAACAAATCACCGACACCGGCGAGATCGAGAAAATGATCGACGAAGTCATTGCCAATAACGCTGATCAGGTGGAACAGTACCGTAGCGGCAAGGAAAAAGTGTTCGGCTTCTTTGTGGGGCAGGTGATGAAAGCCACCAAAGGAAAAGCCAACCCGCAGCAACTCAATCAATTGCTGAAAGAGAAACTCAAAAAATAAAAAGCTTTTAACAACTCAACGCAAAGTCGCCAGGACGCAAAGTTTTAAAGAGTTAAATAATACAGACAGGGTATTACAAGCGCCGTGCCCCAGAAAATATTGTTAAAAATATCAATACCGGAAGCTAAGATGCAAAGAATCGTTATTAAAAGCCTTTGCGACCTGGCGCGCTGTTCCGGACGAACGAGTGTCGCGAAGCACATGGATGTGCGAAAGCGACCCTTTGCGTTAAAGTTTTGATTACGCACGATCGCGATTTACGCCAACGGTTTTTGTTCGAGCACCTGGCTGTACGGGGCGAACTGGTTCATCTCAACCAGACCTGGCAGGAAATTCAAAAGCGCCACGAGTACCCGGAAAATCTTCAGCACATTATGGGGCAAATGGCTGCCGCATCCTTGTTATTGTCCGCAACCTTAAAATTTAAAGGCTCCCTGATAATGCAGATCCAGGGCAATGGGCCGTTATCCATCGCTGTTATGGAGGCAACCAGCGAGCGTACGTTGCGTGGGATGGCGCAGTGGCAGGATGATGTCAGTGATATGAATCTGCTTGAAATGGTGGGCGATGCTACCTTGCGCGTTACCATTATGCCCGAGGAGGGCGAGCGCTATCAGGGGATCGTCGATTTGAGCACCGGTGATATCGGCCTGGCGCTGGAAGATTACATGCGCCGTTCGCAACAGCTGGAAACTCGCTTATGGTTGTTTAGCGACAGCGCCCAGGCTGGTGGCATGTTGTTGCAAAAAATGCCCAACGAGGGTGAGGCGCACTGGTTAACAGAAGACGGTGATGCATGGTCGCGCGTGACTCATCTGGCCGACACGGTTACCAGGGGCGAGCTGGCGGAGCTGGAGTTTGAGGCATTGTTACACCGGTTGTTCCACGAAGAAGATGTGCGTGTGTTTGAAAAGCAGCCGGTGAGTTTCCGTTGCAGTTGTACCCGGGAGCGCGTGGAGAACGTGTTGCGTATGCTGGGTTACGAAGAAACGCAATCACTGCTGGAGTCGCAAACCAAAATCGGTGTGAATTGCGAGTTTTGTAATCATTATTATGAGTTTGACAAGGTGGACGTGGAACAACTGTTCGCCACCAATGTGCCCACCGATACACCCACGACGCGGCAATAAATACTATACGACAACAAGTCGATGCGGCAATAAAATTAAACGCCGTCTGTTGTTGCCGATTAGTCGATACAACGGCCGTCTGGTATCAGGATACGGAGTCCCATACGGAGTGGGGATTGTCGTCCACCTGCATATGAATACGCACCTGGTTTCTGCCTTTGGTTTTAGCCTGGTAGAGGGCTTTATCCGCATTGTACAGCAGCGTGGTCAGGGCATCTTCCGGTGGTTGGGAAGTGTCGGCGTGGCTGACACCAATGCTCGTGGTAACCGGTATGATGGTATCCTTGAAGATCGTCGGTGTTTGTTCCAGCGAGCTGCGGATTTTCTCCGCCAGCAAGCGGCTTCCTTCATAGGAATCATTAAGGCTGAGGATTAGAAACTCCTCACCACCGATGCGAAAGACATAATCATTGGCGCGTGAGGTATCTCTTAGCAATTGCGCGAGGTGCGTCAGGCATTCATCGCCCGCCAGATGTCCGTGGCGATCGTTGATTTGTTTGAAATGATCCAGGTCCAGCAAGATGCCGGAAAGAAACAAATGATCCCGCTGCGCCTGGGCCAGCAAACGGGGAAAAATATCCTGCAGATAACGGCGGTTGTGCAGTTTGGTTAGTGAATCGGTAATCGCAGATTGTTCCAGTTCCTGGTGAATGCGGTCGATTTCTTCCTGTTTTTCCCGCAGCGCTTGCAGCATATCCGCAAATTGATTGGATAACATGCCAATTTCATTTTTATCGTGGGTCTGGTTCATGACCGGCAGGTTCCCGTTGGCGACCGAGCGGGTGATGTGGATCAGCTCTGTCAGCGGCCGATTGAAGTTGCGCACGATAATCAAACCCATCCACAAAATGGCGAACGCACCGGACAGTGTCAGTAACAACACAATGCGGCTATGGCGTTCCAGTTTTGCCAACAGGTCCCGCATGGATACGCCGTACCACAAATGCGCCAGCGTCTCTTTGGCGCCTGAAAGCATCAGGGGTCTGATTTGATAGGCTTCGTTGTTTACCGTGAGATGACTGTTTTCCAGGTCAAAGGACTGACCTTGTGCTCCCGGCAGGTTGGATTGCAGAATCACGCCATCCTTTTCAATAAACAGGTAACCGCCACTGTATTGCTGGTGTTTCTTGAGCCATGCGTTATCCAGTTTATGCGTTAGCGCCACCAGGCCTAACCGGGTACCCTGGTAGGAAATGGGTGCCCACGTTACCATTTCGAGGTCATTTCCGGATTGGACATAGAAGATCGACTGATCGGAAAGTTCAAGATGGTTGACCAACGAGCGGGCAAGATCCTGGTGTTCGCTGCCCAGCAGGATGCGGCCGTTGTTACCCAGAATGATGCGCCGTTCCACCGGCAGCCATCCGTAATGGCGTTTATACAGCGACTCCAGGGCTTCGTTATCGGTGCCCACCTTTACAACCATAAACACGTATTCTTTGATACGCAGATCATCGCGGACGATCTCACTGTAATGCAGGAGCTCTTTTTCCTCCATTTCCACGTTGCCGTTGAGTAGCTGCGCTGTATTGGTTACGCTGTTTTCCGCTTCTTCCAGGATGACATCGCGCGAATAAATATAGGTATAAATTAGCGTCACCGTCAGAAAGGCGACCAGCAATATGGTATAGGCAATAAGCCTGAAGCGGTAAGTTGACAACATAACGGTACTGCGTGTTATTAAAACAAAATCCTGCCGGTCGTGTTACTTGCTGGATACCTGGCGTAACGGATTCAACGGGAGTAATTGATACTGTTCGGCAACCCGGCGAAATGCCGGACCGGTTTGGGCCTCTTTAATCAGCTTAACAACGTCCGGTGATGGATTTTGTTTGGTGATAGCGGACATTTGACGGAAAAACGGATAAGCACCGGATTTGAGGTTCTCCGCGGTAGGTGCGATGCCACCGACCTTGATGGCTTTAACGTTATCTTCGGGCTTGAACTTCCAGGTGGAGCCGGTGTGCCCAATGGCACTTTTGAAGTCACTGACACGCTGAACCATGGCCGAGGCGCTTTTGACGTTGAGGCGTTCCTGACGAAATTCCTTGGCACCGGGCAGAATGGTTTTCCAGTGTCCCGGACGTTTTTTGCAGTGCAACCGCGTGACCAGCACGATGGGTTCGTCACTGCCGCCCACTTCTTTCCAGTTGAGAATGTCACCGCGGAAAATTCCCTTAACCTGTTTAACACTCAGGTTGTCCACCGGATTGGACTTGTGGGTCAAAATCAGGATAGGTTCCCTGGCCAGGGGGTAGACGACCAGTTTATTTTCTTTGATTTCTTTTTCAGAAAGCGGGCAGCATACGAAGCCAAAGGTTTCGTGTCCTGCAGTGCTCTGTTTGGCCGCCTTGATGCCTGCATTGCAGCCTACGCCCAGCATGGAATTTTCACCGAATAAAATGGTTTCTCGGCCGGTGGCCCGTTCCAGGTCTTCCTTTAACGCATCAAACACGATCCAGGCGAAATGGGCGCCGGCGCCCATCAGCGCATCTTCGCGGGTCTGGTCGGCTGATACCGTGCTTGTTGTGGTTACAGTCATTACGACACAACCCAGGAACGTCAGGAAAAGTGTGCGGAATTTAGTGAATGGCGAATGGAGCATGGGGCGGTCCTCTTCTATCGAATATACGGCGTGTGAGTTGTTAAGTTTTTACTGCCTGATTGTTATCACTATCGGTTATGCAGGGTAAAAACTTTAACCGAGTTGCAACGTAATCGCCTGATTTTTTTGGGAATAATGGATTAAACGACGAACGGTGTGTCGGACGGGGAACAACGGCTGGTACTGCATTTCGGATACTCCAATCATGTCGCGGCAAACGTGCGTCACCAGCGACATTACAACAATTCACTGCACAATCTTTATTCAAACATACCTTGCTTGCGTTTATAAAGCAATCGAATATAAAAAAATTCAATGGGAGGAATTCATGATGAAGATGATTTTTACAGAGAGCTATTTTGCGCCACTCGATAGATCATTATGGTAAATAAATACCATATTAAAACCACTTTCATAATTTATTTTGTTTTTTAATTTCTAAATACCCCATATTTTCTTTAAAAATAATTAAGTGGGTAAATATGCTTTATTTATTGAAAGAAAGTGTTATTAGTGGGAACAGGAAGGGCAGTGAGGGTCTTTTTTAAGCCTGATTTCTCGCCATTCCATGGCCGTGCCGTCGAACAATAACAACCTGCCTTGCAGGCTCTTTCCCACATTAAGAAGAATTTTAACGGTTTCAAGGGCCTGTATACTGCCAATAATGCCTACAATGGGTGCCAAAACACCACTTTCGCTGCAGGATTCCTGTAATTCACCACTGTCCCGGTAGAGGCAGCGATAGCATGGGCTTTCAGTTTGATCATTGCGGAACACTGCGACCTGGCCTTCCCAACGGATAGCGGCACCGGATACCAGGGGCTTGCGCGCGGCAACGCAGGCGTCGTTAATGAGAAACCGGGTATTGAAGTTGTCCGTGGCGTCTACCACCACATCGACGGTTTCCACGATGTGTCGCAGTTCCTCCGGTGATAGTCGGCGGTCGATGGTTTCCACATGCACATCGGGATTTAATGCTTCCAGGGTGTATTGGGCGGACCGGGTCTTGGGGGTGTCAATGTCGGCGGTGGCGTGGATAATCTGGCGCTGTAAGTTCGACAGATCCACCTTGTCGTCATCATTGATAATCAAATGACCGACTCCGGCGGCGGCGAGATACATGGCGACAGGTGATCCCAGGCCCCCCATACCAATGACCAGGACGCGGGATTCCAGCAGGCGTTGCTGTCCGTCAAATTCCACCGCTGGCAACATGATCTGGCGGCTGTAGCGCAGTAACTGGTTGTCATCCATGAGCGCAATTTAGCCGGTTAATGATGTTTTTTCCATAGCCTTATGGTCGTAGGGATTGGCGTGCTCTCCAATGCCAAATATCAATCACTGTGAGTTTCTTTGTAACGTAAATGGGAAAAACCCGAAATTACCGGGAAGACAGGGCGCTAAAAGTGCATTTAAGCCGCGGCCAGACGCCACTAACCGTAGCGGCGATAGTACGACGGCCGCTCGTCACGGCAGCCGTGGCGCCGCTGGGAATATTGGCTGATGAAGATTTCCAGCGTGGATTTGGTTTCGGCGTGGTCGTAACCCAGGTTGGCCAGCTGGGTATCTTCGGCATAATAGATCAACGCCCTTTTCAATTTGCTAAGGATGCTGTTATCCAGGTGGAATCCTATTTCCTGCAATGCATCCTCAATGGCATTGAGCGTGATCTGGCGGATATCGTAACTTACCTGAAGGACCGTATTGCTGATGTGCGATACCGCGTGGATGCCGTCGATATCTTGTAGTAACTGAATGGCTGCACCGGCGGGATCATGTTCATGCTGCGGTAGCATAAACACAACTTCCCGCTGTTTGATAAATTCGTCGCTATCAATGGCCATACTTTCATCGTAGCGAGCGCCCCCAAATAATCAAGTAAAATTAGGGTTTTTGCTGATTGGCGCAGACTTGTAGCGTAAATAGGCTTATTCGAATGGATTAATATACTGCTCAACCGTGTGCAGTGAATTTGCGTTTATCCCCCTGCCAATTGTCCGATCGTGGCCCTTTCCCGTTCGCCGTAGTCCTGGTAGCAATAGACTTGCTTGAATCCGCGTTGGGTTAACAGCTCCATAACAGCCCCGCCCTGGTTATAGCCATGTTCCAGCATCAGCCAGCCACCTTCTTTCAGGTGTTCGGGGGCGGCGTTGATAATGTCGCGAATGGCTTTCAGACCGTCAGGTCCGGCGATCAATGCCTGTGCCGGTTCGAAACACAAGTCGCCCTGTAGCAGGTGCGGGTCGCCTTCGGCAACGTAAGGCGGATTGGATACGATAACGTTAAACCGCCGACCGGTCAGCGGTTCGAACCAGCATCCCGGCAGCAATTGCACGTTAGAAAGTTTCAGTATTTGGCGATTGTGTTCCGCGATAGCCAGGGCATCGGCGCTGCTGTCGGTTGCCACAATCTGACACCGAGGCCGTTCATGGGCCAGAGCCAGCGCTAGTGCACCGCTACCGGTTCCAAGGTCTGCGACGGTTGCCGGTTGATCTTCGGGAAGATGCTGCAACGCAATTTCCACCAGCCGCTCGGTTTCCGGGCGTGGAATCAATACCGCCGGTGATACCGCGAAATCAAGGCTCCAGAATTCGCGGTGCCCGGTAATGTATGCAATGGGCTCACCCTGGTAGCGTCGCGACAATAGTTTTTCGAACCGGTTGAGTTGCGCGGATGTTAATGCGCGATCCGGCCAGGTATACAAATAGCTACGGGATTGACCAATGGTTTCGGCCAACAGAATTTCCGCCTCCAGTTTTGCCGAGGCATGGGGGAGTTCACTCAACTTTTGACGTGCTGCTGAAAGGGCGTGCTCAATGGAAGTCATGGATAGATTGGATGAGCAATCGGCGATATTACGCCAGCGTCCGGTTGTTATTCCTGTAACGCGGTTAACAGCTGGGCCTGGTTTTCACTAACCAACGGTCCTATGACCAGATCCAGTTGCCCCTGCATAATTTCTTCCAGTTTATACAGGGTGAGATTGATACGGTGGTCCGTTACCCGCCCCTGAGGATAATTGTAAGTCCGGATTCGCTCGGAGCGATCACCGGAACCCACCTGGTTTTTGCGGGTCTGCGCCTGTTCCTTTTCCTGTTGTTCCAGTTCCATGTCATAAAGCTTGGCCTGCAACAGCGACATGGCTTTGGCCCGGTTTTTATGTTGGGAGCGCTCGTCCTGGCATTCCACCACGATACCGGAGGGTAAATGGGTCAGACGAATGGCTGAGTCCGTTTTGTTAACGTGCTGGCCGCCGGCGCCTGAAGCACGAAAGGTATCGACTTTTAAATCATTGGGATTAATTTCCTGGGCTTCGATTTCCGGTGCTTCCGGCATAATGGCAACGGTGCACGCCGAGGTGTGAATACGGCCCTGGGATTCGGTTTCCGGTACCCGCTGTACGCGATGGGCGCCGGATTCAAATTTCAATTTGGAGTAAGCGCCCTGTCCTTCGATGCGGGCAATGATCTCCTTATAACCGCCATGTTCGCCCAGACTTTCACTGAGTATTTCCACTTTCCAGCGTTGTAACTCGGCAAAGCGCGAATACATGCGGAACAGGTCGCCTGCAAAAATAGCCGCTTCATCGCCCCCCGTGCCGGCACGAATTTCCAGAAAAATGTTGGCATCATCGTTGGGATCTTTCGGAAGCAGGAGCCTCTGCAGTTCCAGCTCCAAATCGTCGCGCCTGGCCGCGCTGTCTTTTAGTTCAGTGTCCGCCATTTCCCGGATGTCCGGGTCGGTGTCTTTCAGCATGCTTTCGGCGGCGTCGATGTCTTCCAGGGTTTCCCGGTACTTTTCGAACACCTCGACAACAGGACTGATCTGGGCGTGTTCCTTGGATAAATCGCGAAACTGGTTTTGATCGCCAATGACGCCCGGATCGGACAACAAGGCATTGATTTCCTCAAGGCGATCGGACAGCGTCTCCAGTTTGCTGCGGATAGAAGGTTTCACGATGAGGTTATATATCGGAGTCTTTGATGTTGAAAATGGTACGAGCTACATCAAAGATATCATTGCGGCCGTCGTAACCCGCCCGCTTGAGCATGACACTGGGAGTGTGAACGAATTTGTTGGTTAGCCGGTGGGCCAGTTGCGACATTACTTCCTCGGGTTTTTTGCCGCTTTCCAATAACGCTATTGCACGTTGCAGTTCCTCATCCCGCTGGTGTTCGGCCTGTTCCCGCACGGCGCGAATGGTGGACACCGCGCCCAGTGAACGCAGCCAGCTCATGAAATGGGAAACCTGGGTATCGATAATCTCTTCGGCCTGTTCGGCAGCTTCCTGCCGGGAGCGCATGCCTTCCTGGATGATTTCCTGCATATCATCCACGGTGTACAGATATACGTCGTCGAGGCTATCCACTTCCGATTCGATATCCCGCGGTACCGCGATATCAATCATCAGCATGGGCCGGTGTTTACGGATTTTCAGCGCGCTTTCGACTGAGCCTTTGCCGAGGATCGGCAACGGGCTGGCGGTGGATGAGATCACAATGTCCGCTTCCGCCAGATGGCCCGGGATATCCGGCAATGAAATGGCGTAAGCATTGAATTCGGAGGCTAAATTATGCGCACGTTCAATGGTACGGTTGGCGATAATCATGCGCCCGATACCGGATTCATGCAGGTGGCGGGCGGCCAGTTCGATGGTTTCGCCGGCGCCAATAAGCAGCGCCGTGTGATTGTTCAGGTCGCTAAATATCTGTTTTGACAGGCTGACGGCGGCGAAAGCCACGGATACCGGGCTGGCGCCGATCTGGGTGTCGGTACGCACCTGTTTGGCAACGGCGAATGTATACTGGAAAAGGCGGTCTAATAAACTTCCCAGGGTGCCGGCTTCGCTGGCTGCGGTGTAAGCATCTTTCATTTGGCCCAGAATTTGCGGTTCTCCAAGAACCATGGAGTCCAGGCCGCTGGCGACACGCAGCACGTGACGAACCGCGTCGTGATCGGGGTGTGCATAAATATAGGGCTGAATATCACGCTCGCCCAGTTGATGGTATTGGCGAACCCAGTTCACCATCATCGCGAGGTCATTGCGTTCCAGTCCGCAATACACTTCAGTTCGGTTGCACGTCGAAATAATCGCCGCTTCGTTAACCGCCGGCTGAGCAACTAAGTCTTTGAGCGCGTGACAGATTTTGCCCGGTTCAAAGGCGACACGCTCGCGGATCTCAACGGGCGCCGTTTTGTGGTTAATGCCGAATGCTAATATGGACATATACTAACTTGAATACATACAGGTTATTAAATTTTGATCGATATCATTCGCGAATACAAGTAGTTGAAAGCCACAAATAGGTGGATCTGCTAGTATATATTGAAGATTGAAATGTTGTATAAAGAATTTGCTGTGTTTTGCCACGCAACCGCCGTTTGTATAACATTTGACAGTTAATTTGGGGACTTAGGTCGGCAGGAGTAAGGATTAAATGAAGGCAATTCGATATTTTGGAGTCTGGATACTGACACTTTTCGTATTACAGGCCTGTAGTGTGGCACCGCAGAAAGGTGAAAGTGTGCAACCATCAACCCCGGCGTCGATGGATCAGACCGGTGGCCAGGGGGTAGCACCCACCGATGAGGAACAGTTTTCGGAGTCCCAACTGCCCGACGACGGTGGTTTGCTGGATGAGATGGAGACCGATGTTCCCCCCCATCTGATCTACAAATTACTGGTCGCTGAGATTGCCGGCCAACGGGGCGAGCTGGATCTGGCGGTGACCAATTACATTGACGTGGCCGAGGAAACCCGTGACCCGCAAGTCACTGAGCGGGCAACGCAAATCGCGATTTTTGCCAAGGATTATGAAAGCGCGCTGGAAGCCGGCAAATTCTGGGTCGAAATTGCACCGGAAGATGCTGATGCCCGCCGCAGCCTTGCTTCTATTTATCTGCGCATGGGGCGGCCCATCGATGCCGTCAAACACTACGAAAAAATGCTGGAGCTTTTGCACGACGACACCAAACCGGGTCATGGTTTCTCCGTGATCGCTTCGCAGCTGGCCCGCGAGCCGGACCGGGAACTGGCAATGAGTGTCATGGATAAACTGGTGGAAAAACGCAAGGATGATCCTTATGCGTTGTTTGCCCAATCGCATCTGGCCATGCGCCAGGCACGCTTCGAAACGGCGTTGGAAATTCTCGACAAGGCGCTGGCCGCTAAACCGGATTGGCCGGCTGCCATCATATTGCGTTCCCGTATTCTGGCGATGCAGGGCGCTCGAGCCGATGCGTTGAGCTATCTGGAAAACGTGCTGGAAGGCAGCATGTCCAGCAACCTGGAAGTTGGGTTAACTTACGCACGCATGCTCACCGAAGCGCGGGAAATGGATAAAGCCCTCGACCAGTTTATTCGTCTCGCCGACCTTGACGATACTAATGTGGAAATTAACTATTATGCCGGGGTCCTGGCGTTACAACTGGAAAAGCTGGACAAAGCAGAAAAGTATCTGGAAAAAGTGCTGAAACTTGGCGAGCGAGTCCAGGAAACCAACTATTACCTGGGACAGGTTGCCGAGCACCGCGACAATCTGGACGAGGCCATCAACCGGTATTCTTATGTGCGTTATGGCGAGTTTTATTTCAATGCCCAGTTGCGCATTGTTTCGATATTCGTGGAACAGGAGGAATTCGAACGCGCTCGGCAGCACCTGCAAACCATACGCGCCAGCAGTTCCAAGCAACGTCTGCAACTAATACTGCTTGAGGGGGATATTCTGCGCGAAGCGGATCGCTATCCTGACGCCAAAGCATTTTACACCAAGGTGTTGAATTCCATGCCTAATGAGACCAGCATCCGCTACGCGCGTGCGTTGGTGGCGGAAAAGCTGGGTGAACTGGATCTGGCCGAAAGTGATTTGCAGGCCATCCTGGAACGGGAACCCACTAATGCCCAGGTATTGAATGCCCTGGGCTATACCCTGGCTGATCGCACCGACCGCTATGACGAAGCGCTGCAGTATATTCAACGCGCACTGGAACTGGAACCGGACGATGCCGCCGTGGTTGATAGCATGGGCTGGGTGCATTATCGCCTTGGTAATCATAAGAAAGCCATAAAACACTTGCGCCGCGCGGTGGAACTCTCCGATGACCCTGAAATTGCAGCTCATCTGGGTGAAGTATTATGGGTTAGCGGTAAAAAGCAGGACGCGCTGCAAGTGTGGGAAAAATCGCTGGAAAAACACCCAAATGACACCATATTAATGGATGTGATGAAGCGGTTCGGTCTCTAAAACCAGAGACTGCCAGAGACTGGCTGTGCTGTGAGATAGATCGCGCTTCATCCGCAACCTGGCAATCAGAAGCTATCCTGATCAATAATAACGACGTTAAACAGCCGGTGGATGGTTCCACCGGCCCTCAATGTGCCTTTTCGTATGAACCAATTCATTTATCGATTTTTTTATGGCCACCGCGATGGGCCGTGGCCGGTTCAACTGGTCGTGACAGTGCTTCTCATCATGGTGGTAAC
>JASFMT010000056.1:0-12880 GCA_050117455.1 Gammaproteobacteria bacterium
ACCCTTGCTATACCTGCACTTGCTCGTTCAACACCCGCTAACGATGTATTCAAACCAGGGCATTTATGTCGACATCGATCGTCATTTGTGATGATTCCAGTTTTGCGCGCAAGCAAATGGCCCGCGCGTTGCCCGAGAACTATGATTTAAATATTGCCTTTGCCAATGACGGCGCTCAGGGCCTGGAAGCGATCAGGCAAAATAATCCTGAAATTGTTTTTCTGGATTTGAATATGCCGGTAATGGATGGCTATGAGACGCTGGCGGCAATTCGCGATACCGGATTGCTTTCAAAAGTAATTGTTGTGTCCGGCGACATACAGCCCGATGCGCGCAAGCGCGTGATGGAGTTGGGTGCTGAAGCGTTCATTAAAAAACCGGTTAACCGCGAAGAAATTGCCGCGCTGCTGGGCAACTACCACCTCAAATCTGCCTCGCCAAAACAGCAACCAGGTTCACTGGATATTGAAACTGATGTGCGCGCCGGTTACCAGGAAATTGCCAACGTTGCCATGGGGCGTGCTATCGATTTGCTGGCAAGGCTACTGGATGTCTATATTCAGATGCCCATACCCAATGTGAATACGATTGAAAAAAACGAACTGCGTATGGCGGTGCAGTATGTCGATATGGGAGGCAAGGTGTCCGCCGTATGCCAGGGTTTTATTGGTTCAGGTATTGCCGGCGAAGCATTGCTGATATTTGATGATGCCAGTTTCGCTGATATGGCGGAATTGATGAAATATCAGGATCAGCCAGACGAATCCATGGAGCTGGAGCTTTTAATGGATATATCCAGTATCTTGATCAGCGCTTTTTTAAAGGGAATCGGTGAGCAACTGGATATTCATTTTAGCCAGGGACATCCCATTGTATTGGGGCGGCATGTCAACGTGGAAAGCCTGATTGCGCGCAACGCTACCCGCTGGGACAAAACACTGGCGATAGAAACCAGCTTTTCGTTCGAAAAGCGTGATATCAATTGCGAATTACTATTTTTGTTTACTGAAGATTCCATTGCTCCCTTAAACCAGTTAATCAGCTTTATAATGCCGGAATGACCTCAGAAAACTCCACAATTGATATCAAGGAATTCCACTGGATGATGGGAATGCTGGAGTCCATTGATGTGGGACTTGTTGTATTAGACAGGCAATACAATGTGCATGTATGGAATGGCTTTATGGCTAACCACAGTGGCGTCGCGGCTGGGGATATCATCGGCAAGAATATTTTTGAAAATTTTTCTGAAATTTCTCAGGACTGGTTTAAGCGCAAATCTGAACCGGTGTTTTTATTAGGTTGCCGTTCGTTTACGACCTGGGAGCAACGGCCCTATTTGATAAAGTTCAAAAACTACCGGCCCATTACCGGGCCCAGTGATTTTATGTATCAAAACGTCACGTTGATTCCATTGACGGCCCTGGATGGGGAAGTCAGTCATGTTGGTATTATTGTTTACGATGTTACTGACAGCGCGGTCAACAGTAGCGAGCTGGAGCGTGCCAACCATACGCTGCAACAACTTAGCAGAACCGACCATCTCACCAACTTGCACAATCGTGGTTATTGGGAAGAACGTATGGCCGAAGAGTATCATCGCGCCATGCGTACGGAACAACCTTGCAGTCTCATTGTATTTGATATTGATTTGTTTAAGAATATAAATGACGAATATGGTCATCAAGCCGGCGATGAAGTGATAAAAATCACTGCTGATCAAATTCGCCAGAAAGTAAGAAGCACGGATATCCCGGGTCGTTATGGGGGCGAGGAATTCGGCATCATTCTGATCGATACGCCGGCGCGCAGTGCCTGCGCTTTAGCTGAACGACTGCGGAGAAGTATTGAATCTCTGCTCATCGAATACGATGATTATGAAATTGAGTACACGATTAGTGTCGGCGTAGCTGAAGTCGATCACGATATGAGTGACTATCACGAATGGTTCGAAGCCGCTGACCAGGCGTTGTATCGGGCCAAGGATATGGGCCGGAACAAGGTTGTGTTACACGATCCGCAATGGAACAACAATAATGCCGAAGGTTCCAGTGGCTGACGGGAACACAGCCAAATTCAACGAACTATCGTTGTTGAGCCGGTTCAGTTAATCTGCAAGCTGCGCGCGCCTGAAGACCATTAACCCGCCCTTGTTCCACTTCCGGCACTCTCCCGTCGGCATTTAAAACCACGTATTCCCGGTTTCATTTGGCTTCAATGGTGTTCAAACCCTGGCAGACTGTCGTCCCGGAAATCATAAAAGCCCGTATTTTGGTTAAATCAGCTTCTCAAATTCGGGTCTCCCGCCGAATAATTGTTCAATATTTCATCACAATTTGCTATCAATGACTAAATTTTGTTTATTACCAGCTTTAACGAAAACAAATAAAAACTAGTGTTTTTAATCATTGCTCCGTATAACGTAGAATGTGCTACAACGTAATTCACGCTGCTGTACACTACCTAAGGAGTCTGAAAATCGGTGATGGGGTCGATAAAATCTGCCCGACGACTTTAGAGCAAATGCCGGTTGTCAAAAGGTATCAGTTGGCAGCTGGATCGCTGTCGGGCATGATCGGCTACTTAAGTAATACGTTGGTGTCTACGTATATTTGCGGTGGGGATACACGTACCGCTGGATTAACTTTTGTATTAACACTAAGTCATTTTCCACTATCGGTGATAAGGTTTGTAACATAGACATCGACGTTGCATTGGTTTGCTCGCGCGGCTGGTGGTTTTTGTTGTTGCGTCGCGTATCGGATTGTGACTATTATATTTGTAAGGCTAGGTTAAAGATGTTTCAACAAACGGTTGCTCAGGTTACCTTTGAATTCCTGAAAAATTGCAGGAAACATCTCACAAGTTTTCACTTGCTACGCTTCGGGGTCAACACAACAAAAACAATAATGGTTGGGGAAGTCGTTGCATATAGCATAAACATTTGTGTTTCTGCTGTGCGAGCAAAACCGGATACGCGTTATATGCAACGGCTATTTTCCTTGTCTTACGCCGGGTCGTTTTCCGCATTATCACCGCGACAAAAACTCGAACAACGATTCAATAAGCATTGTCTGCAATATTCCAGGCGTGGGGAACAACCCGCACGGGCGAATGTCTATTGCCTGTAGGTGTCGATAACCGAAGAAAAGCAGGATAAAACGGGATCAATGACAATGTCACCAATGGCGCGCGTTCCGGTTTATACGGATGAAAATCAACTCCACCATATCTCGATTTTTGTCGAAGAGCAGGACGGTACGTTCAAGCGCACGCAATCCGAGCCCTTGCGTATGCTGCGCGACAATATCGAAGGTATATCGACACCTCAGGGCGATATCGTATCCCCCAAGTTTGATAAAAATGAGCGCCGATGGCGCTCCCCCACGGTGAACTTTCACTATGGCAGGCCACAGAGTATTTATTATTTTCTACGCGAGAAAATAGCGGCTAACCGTTTTTATGTATTTACCAAGCCAAACCTCTCGGGCCGGATTATTCAATTTACGCTTCACGAATTAAAACTCAAGCAGGGCACATCGCAGCAGATTTTAAAGCTGCTGAAAGAAAAATACGTGGAAGCCGTTGACCTGTGGTCGAAGGATCAATATCTGTCTTATCTCAATCAGGGGAAAGCAGCCGGTGTTGGTTCACGGGCGCGCAAGCAGCGGTTAATCGACAGGAAGAAACGTGCCTTGGAGGAACTGAAAGCGACGCATGGCCGTGACCGGAACACAGCTCAGGATGAGCCACGGCCCACCATGCAGACCTTCATTCGTTATGATAGCAATGGCATCGATCCCGATGAAAGCCTGGTTCACGATACTGGAAAATCAAAGGCAACCAGATTCCGGAAAACGGGCTCCAGGAAAGATGAAAAATCTACCGATAACGATGATCACAAAAAACATTTTTATCAGCGGTTTCTGATTATTTCGGATTAATCCTCATTCCTTTGCTTTTACTTCGCTCGACAAAAAGTCTGGCTGACGCCTGTGTCAGTACATTGCGTAGACGCTATGTTGTCGGTGCTATGTCAGGGATTCAGTGAATGGTGTCGGTGTGGGGTTGCTGTGCCGAACGGGAATGAAAGTCCATGAAATGTTGTTTGACCTGTTGATATTGTTTATCCGTCAGCAGGCCTTCGTCCCGCAACCGTCGGTGCTCGCTTAATTCCGCTGCCAGTATCTGTGATGGTGTGAAATAGTTACTGGTGTCGCATTGCGTGATGAGGTTGGCCAATTGCCTTGAGAATTGCCTGAAGCGTTGTTTGTCCGGGTTGTTATGGCGCACCTCTATTAGAGGTATCCGACCGTGTTTTGATTTGAACAGCAACACGTGGCGGGATTGCCGAATCATGTAAACCAGCAGAATGGCGCCCATTGTGGTCAACAAAACAGTGACGGCATACATATTGGGGTTGTTGAAGATGCCGAATTTCATGGACATCAATGTATGATTGGTCCAGGCCAGTAAAATGAATAAACCGGCCAACAATAGATAACGGAATTTGATGATCCATTTACTGGTGGCATTTTCATCCAGCAGGCTTAACGGGATGGTGTATTCGTTGTGGTGGCGCGGCGTGATTTCGCTGATCGCGAGAAGTTTGTTGTCAAACACGCGGAATAATTTCTGGTATTCGCGCACCTTGCTGGTTTGCAATAATTCCAGTGTTACCTGGTTCAGGTCGGGTGTTTCGATTTGCTCGCTATATCCCGGAGAGTACAGTGTGATATGTTCATCGACAGTTTGGTTTGTCATGGGTACCGCATCCTGTTTAAAGCAATCGCTGAATGGTCGCGCAGTCAAATTGGGCCCAACAGCGATGGTATTGAACTAATTGAGCACGGTGCAATCTCCATAATTAAGCCGCACACAGCCAGCACCAATGTGACCGTTATATTCATTTTACCTGCTGCGCTGTGTTAAATTAAACCTTTAATTGCTTCACCAATGTGTTCGGAGCAGCGCGATGTTGTGGTGAGGACGCATTATAAATGTCATGAAAAAATGCTTATTGGATTGAATGTATAAAATGATCAGACGTATAAGGTATTCGTATATTCTGTGGCTGCTGGTTTTAATACCCCTGGGGTCGATTGCCGCCGACAAAGATAAACTGGATGAGGCGGTGAAGGCGGTTGAAACCGAGGACTTTATGACGGCTTACCAGTTACTTAAAGGTCTTGCCGAGCAGGGTAATGCTGAAGCGCAGCATAACCTCGCCATTCTTTATCGTCAGGGCAAAGGTGTCATGCGCGATCCTGAAGTCGCCGCCCAGTGGTTTCAAAAAGCCGCCGACCAGGGACTGGCGAGCGCGCAATATTATCTTGGACATTTGTACGATGTGGGCGAGGGCGTGGAAAAAAATTCCCAGCTGGCCGTTCAGTGGTACAAGAAAGCGGCTGAGCAGGGTGAGCCCATGGCGCAAACCAATCTCGGCGTTGCCTATGCGCAAGGAGAAGGGACCAAGCAGGACATTATACTGGCGTATGTGTGGTTTAGCCTGGCGGCCGCCCAGGGATTAACAGCCGCTCTGGAAAACCGCAATTTACTAAAGCAGGATATGTCAGAGCAACTGGTGCAAAATGCGCAGCGCCTGACCCGTGACTACTTTAATCGTTACGTGGCACCGTTTCAGCCGCAAACCAATAAGCTGGTGGAAAGCGGTCATTCTCCAGGGTCGAATGTTCATGAGACCATGGATCCGCCCCGCCCACCCAATGCGCCAGCGGTGGGACCCCACATATCATATCCGCATGGTACGCCTTCGAATCGCCCCCAAGATTAATCAGCAGTGCCGTTAATTTTCGCTATTCTCCGCCGCGGCCGATGGTCGCCGGCGAGGCGGCGTTGCTTTTGTTGTGCTTAACCTGTGACTGCTGCGCTTGTGGGTGATTACCGGTGGACGTTTCGATGTCGTATTGCGGTTCTTACGCGTGGGATTAACGGGTTTTGCCAGCCGCGGTTCCAGTCCGGCGATCGTGGTCTGGGAAATTTTTGCGCCGGTAAATTTCTCGATTTCGTAAAGGGACAACCAGTCGTCCGGCCCCACCAGTGAAAAAGCCACACCATGCATACCGGCGCGCCCCGTGCGGCCAATTCGATGAACGTAGTCTTCCGCGATCTGAGGCAGATCAAAGTTGACCACGTGGGTAATGGTCTTAATATCCAGGCCTCTTGCCGCCACGTCGGTTGCCACCAATACTTTGGCCTGGTTACGCTTCATCTGGTCAATCGTACGCTTGCGGGCGGGTTGTTTCATGTCGCCGTGGAGTACAGCGCAGTGAAAGCCGCGCTCGCTCAGTTTTTCTGCCAGCCGTTCAGCGCTGCGCTTGGTAGCCGTAAATACCACCGCCTGTTGCAAACCATTATCCTTTAAAATGTGCCGCAACAGAGCATTTTTATGTCCGAAGTTGTCCGCCTGCAATACGTGTTGCTTGATAGCGGTGTGCTTTTTATAGGCATGGGTCAGTTCGATACGCACCGGATCGTTGAGCAACTGCCGGGCAATCTTTTTGACGTCGTCTTCGAAAGTTGCCGAAAACAGCAGGGTTTGGCGTTGCTCCGGTGTTTGCTGCGCGATGGCGGTAACGTCATTGACAAACCCCATATCCAGCATACGGTCCGCTTCGTCCAGTATCAGAATTTTGATCTGCGACAGATCCACCCGGCCGCTGTTCATGTGATCAATCAGCCGGCCCGGCGTGGCGATAATGACATCCAGTGACCGGCTCAGCAGCCGGATTTGCGGGGGGTAGGGCATACCGCCCACAATATTGACATAACGAATGCGCATAAAGCGTCCCAGTTGACGGATGTTTTCCGTGACCTGGTTGGCCAATTCGCGCGTTGGCGTCAGGATAAGGGTTTGTGGCTTCCCGCTGGTCCGTTGTTCGGGCCAGCTATTGGCCAGACATTGCAGTGCCGGAATGACAAATGCCGCGGTTTTCCCGGTTCCGGTTTGTGCGGTGGCGACCACATCCCGTCCTTCCAAAGCCGGCGGAATCGCTTTTGCCTGAATTTCGGTGGGAGCATCAAATTCGCACGCGCTAATGCCTTGTGCGAGCAGCTTATGTAATGCAAGTTTTTGAAACGACAAATATACAACCCTTGCCGCTGACAACAGCGAATCAATAATTATTGTTGTTAATGATTTACTACCCGTATCTCAAGCGAGGGATGATCGATATGGGCGGCTTGATGCCGGCGTCCGGTTGGTTGGTTAAGGCGCCGCTGGCACCGTACACACCCCCCTCGCGCCCCACGCGTCGCTGTACAGGTCAAATAGCGTTTTCTCCGGGAAAGGACGCTGGTTGTTTCCAGACCGGTACCCACCTTGCTCGAGGAGGCGCCACTATACGCAACAATGGCGTCAAATTCCAGTCTCCGCCATTGCCGGGTGTTAGCGGCCAGATGTTACCAGTTGCAGGCTCAATTTATAATGCTTTGTTTTTATTAGTAAATTTTGCGGCAATATTTTTTTCAAGGGCATTGAGTTCATCGAGGGTTATGGTTGTGGGCGTATAATGGCAGGCCGCTCTAGAGCCGTCGCGTTATTGCCACGCGCGATAAATTAATTGATTTTGATTCAGTTTTTCATCGAAGTAGTCGTAATAAATAGGTAGAGTAGCCTCCTAAACCCAAAATCGCCAATTAACCGGATTTGCCAACCGACTGCATGTTTACGTTTAATCGCCTGTCATTGCGTTTCAGCCTGGCCATCGGGATAGTCATTATGGGACTCCTGGGCGTGGCGCTGGCCTTGTACGTGGACAGCGCGTACCGCCGCATCGCGTTGGACAATCAACGGGATGCGCTGGAAGAAATTATGCGGCTGCGGGTCGGGGATTTGCTGGGGGAACTGGAAAAGTATTCCCGGGATCTGGGCCAGGCGGTTCAAAACAACGCAGAGTTTCGACGCAAGCTCAAAAATCGCGAAACCGAATATCTCCAAAAATACCTGCAACAGCAGTTTCACCAGTATTTTGTTACCGCCGGGATATTGAAGCTGAATACCCTGATTGCCCACGACGCAAAGCTGAATTTTGTGGTCATGGC
The DNA here is from genome assembly GCA_050117455.1 of Gammaproteobacteria bacterium. GTDB lineage: Bacteria > Pseudomonadota > Gammaproteobacteria > SZUA-152 > SZUA-152 > JAKEGK01. The sequence goes on from JASFMT010000056.1 coordinate 8,065, forward strand.
TATTTCCGACGCTGACGATGCCATGCAGCACGGTGGTGTTTCCTGCCGTAGTTTGCACCAGCGGGCGCGGGCCAGAACGGGGCCTGATCGTTATAAAGTGATTTCCGAACTGTGTTTGTCTGGCGGTTACCCGTTTATGCACGTGTTAATTCCCATTGGTGGTTTTAGAATTATGGGTTACCTGGAGGTGGTGACCGATCCGACCTACAGTGTATCGAAAATCGAAAACCAGCTGGGGATGCCGCTGTTGATTGATTACCTGGATCAGTCCATTGCTTATCGGTCCGATACCTGGCCCAGTGATGGCATCCCGACCCACAGTATTGTGGCGCGATTCACGCCGCAAAGTGGCACCGGCAAGGATGCGTTTCGAATCGCCGCGGTGGAAGACGTGTCCCGCTATGAGGACAGGTTACGCAATACCCGTGTTGCCCTGATGTTGACGGTGGTTGTCGTGACAATGCTGGTCGCATTTATCATGTTGTACTTCATTAAAAAAACCACGGTAGATCCGCTGCACCGGTTGGGCCGCCACTTGCGCAGGATTCAGCGGGACAGCCAGTATCTTGGTAAAACCATCAGCCTGAACGGCAACAAAGAGGTCATTGCGCTGGCTTCCGGGCTCAACGAAATGACGGTTGAATTGAAAACCCTCTACGATGAACTGCAGTACGCTAACCAGGGCTTAAAGGAGGAAATCAAGGAACGGGAACGGGCCGAAGAGAAGCTTAAACTTAGCCGCGATCATCTCGAAGACCTGGTGGAGCAGCGCACCATGGACCTGGCGGTGGCGCGCGATACGGCGATTCGGGCCAGTCAGTCAAAAAGCCAGTTTCTTGCCACCATGAGTCATGAGTTACGAACCCCGCTTAACGCGATTATTGGCTACACCGAGTTGATGCTCGAAGATACTAAAGACGCTGATGTTACTGGCTCGGCAGAAGACTTAAACAAAGTGCACTCGGCAGCGCGCCATTTATTGGCGCTCATCAAGGATATTCTCGATCTTACCAAAATTGAGGCCGGTAAGATTGAGCTGGAACTATCGGAGATTAACATCAAGGAATTGATCGAGGATATGGTTTATACCATTGAACCGGCAATTGTGAAAAATGGAAATAAATTAATAGTGCATTGCAGTGACGAAGCGGGAACCATTCTGGCGGATAATACCAAGGTACGCCAGACCTTGTTAAATCTTCTCAGTAATGCGGCGAAGTTTACCCGCGATGGGCAGATTACCCTGCAGATTCAAAAGTTCGAGGAAAACGACAATGAAAAAATTGTGTTTTCCGTGACCGATACCGGTATCGGCTTGACCAAAAAACAAATGTCGAAAATATTTGATCCCTTTACCCAGGCTGATTCCTCAACCACCCGCGAATACGGCGGTACCGGCCTGGGATTGGCCATTAGCCGCAATTTTTGTCAGTTAATGGGGGGTGATTTGACGGTAACCAGTAAAAGCGGGAAGGGGTCGACGTTCACGATGGTGCTCCCAGTCAAGGTAAAACCCATTAGTCCCTCCAGTGATATTACGGTAGACATGGAAGGACAGGTGAGGATTAGGGAACAGCGTATCAAATTGCCGTCCGCCAGTCATCTGGAACGGCGCAGTTACGTCAGCTCCATATTGTTTGCCCACAGTGAGCCGATGGTCGCCAGCCAGTTTATCAATTATTTTGATCGTAAAGGTTACGTGGCGAAAGCGGCTAAAGATGCCGAGCAGACGCTGGCGTTTCTACAGCAGCAGTTCTTTGACGTGATCGTGATGGACCTGGATAACGCCGCATTTGACGACTGGTCACTTGTTAAAACCATTCGACGTGATCCTGAAATGAAGGGATGTGCTATCGTGTTACTGGGCGACAGGCGATTGGCGCAACAGGGCCTGGCCCTGGGTGCCGTGGATTGCTTGCCGGTACCCACCGACAAAACCCTGCTGCAGGCGGTGATCAACAGTGTGCTTCGTAACCAATCCGAATCGGCAGCGGCCATTTCCAGCAATCAAAAATAAACCGGTTGGTCGTTTCAATGCCTGGCGTCTATTATTAGGATTATTCATTCAAATATTCGCGGATGGACGTCCTTTATGTCGAAGCTTACCGTTGCTGAATCTCCCAAATCGTTGTGCCAACAAATTGCTGACTGGTGGCAACGACTCGCCAAAGATGCAATTGCCGATCATGGTAAATTTCATGTGGCGCTCGCTGGTGGCAATACGCCACGAATCCTGTACCAGATGCTGGCCAGTGACGCCTATGCCGGCGCCATCGACTGGCAACATATCAAGTTTTATTTTGGTGATGAGCGCGCGGTTCCGCTGAACCATTCTCAAAGCAACTTCTCCATGGCTCACGATGCCATGCTGGATACCCTGTCGATTCCGTCAACCAATATTTATCCCATGATTACCGACCTGGATGACCTGGAAAACAGTGCGCGGCATTATGAAAAAATATTACGCCGTGAACTGCCGGCGGGCGATGACGGTATTCCGCAATTTGATCTGATCTTGCTGGGCATGGGCGACGATGGTCACACCGCATCGTTGTTTCCCGATACGCCGATTCTTAGTGAAACTCAAAAGCTGGTGGCGATGGTCTACGTGGAAAAGGTCCAGGCTTCGCGTCTCAGTTTTACACTACCGTTGATCAATCACGCCAAGCACGTGGGAATCATGGTGACCGGCGACAATAAGGCCGGCAAGTTGAAACAGGTCCTGATCGACCAGCCCGGTACCCATCCCGTGGAAAAGGTACACCCTGACGGTGAGCTGCGCTGGTTTGCCGATGAAGCGGCGGCAAAGTATTTGCCGGACCGGCCCTGAATGTCGGCAGGCGCAAGCAAATACGTGAATACGTCAGGAAACGTGATGAGAATATTGGCCGGAGATATTGGCGGCACCAAAACCCTGTTGCAGTTGGCGGATTACAAAGACGGTGAGTTTTCCGTGCTGGCGGAGCAACGTTTCGACAGCGCAGCCTTTGGGACCTTTGAAGCCGTCGTCGAGGCCTTTGTCACTGAGCACGGGAATAAAGCCCAAAACCTGGAATCGGCCTGTGTGGGTGTCGCCGGTCCGGTGAGCGGACAGACAGCGAAAGTCACGAACCTGCCCTGGCAGCTGGACAGTCAGTCGCTGGCTGATCAGCTGGGCATTGCGCGGTTTTCCCTGATTAACGATTTCCAGGCCATCGGCTACGGCATTGAACAACTGGGTGCCGATGACCTGGTGACCTTGCAGGAAGGACACCCGGTAACCGGCGGTACGCGTGCTGTCATTGGCGCCGGTACCGGTACGGGCCATGGCATTCTGGCCTGGTGTAATGGTGCCTACCAGGTGCTGCCGTGCGAGGCCGGGCATGCCGGATTCGCGCCTGCCAACGAAGAACAAACCCGGTTATTGCGTTTTTTGCAAAGCAGGTTTGATGTGGTGAGCGTGGAGCGGGTGCTTTCGGGACCGGGCATCAAAAATATTTTTGATTTTGTTTGCCATCAGCAACAGGGGCAGTTATCCGGGGTATTGCAACAGGCATTAGACAGTGATGATCCCACGCCAATGATCGTCGACGACGCGTTGCAGGGTGGTGATCCCGTTGCTGTAAAAACGCTGGATTTGTTTATAGCAATCTATGGGTCGGCGGCGGGCAACCTGGCATTAACAGCGCTGGCGACCGGCGGTGTCTACGTGGCGGGCGGTATTGCACCGCGGATTTTGTCGAAACTGTCCGATGGAGCGTTTATGCAGGCGTTCAACAACAAAAGCAAGATGCAGGCTTTGTTGTCAGCCATTCCGGTAAAGGTAATCAACAACCCCAAAGTGGGACTTATCGGCGCGGCGGTTTATGCCGTTCGCGGCCAGTGACAATGAATCAGGGAAGGATTATACCGTGACGCCCGTGGGGTGCAGTTCCGCCAGCACCGTGTGGTATAGCTCCACATAGGCGTTGGCGCTACGTTGCCAACTGAAATCGCGCTGCATGCCGTTTTTAACCAGCGTTAACCAGTCGCCGGGTTTCTGGTACAGGTGTATGGCGCGGACAATTTCCGAATACAACGCGGTGGTGGTTGTTTCTTTCATGATAAAACCCGTGGCCTGATCCAGGTTGGTAGAATCCTCGTCAAGATCGTCAATGGTGTCCGCCAGTCCACCCACGTTGTTCACAATGGGAATCGTGCCGTAGCGCAAACTGTAAAGCTGGTTTAAACCGCACGGTTCAAAGCGAGAGGGCATCAGGAACGCATCGCAACCCCCTTCAATCTGGTGAGACAGGGCTTCATCGTAGCCGATTTGGCAACGAAATGTTTTCTCATGATCGGTAGCCAGTTTTTGCAGATCCTTTTCGTAGGTTTTATCACCGCTACCCAGCATGACCAGTTGCACCGGCAGGTTTTGCAGTTGCGGAATCAGTCCGGCAATCAGGTCAATGCCTTTTTGCTCCACCAGCCGTCCCACAAATCCTAACAGCAATAACGATGGATCTTCGGGTAGTTTAAATTCCTGCTGCAAAAACGTTTTATTGCGCTTTTTGTTTTCCAGGCTGTCAGCATCGTAATTGGCCGTCAAATGGGGGTCCGCGCCCGGATTCCAGGTATCCGAGTCAATGCCGTTAACGATACCGGTGAGATATTTGGCGCGGTGCGTTAACAGGCCTTCCAGGCCATAGCCAAATTCCGCGGTTTGTATTTCGCTGGCGTAACGGGCGCTGACGGTGGTGATCCGGTCGGCAAAGGCAATGCCACCTTTGATGAAAGACAAATCATTGTGAAATTCCAGGGCGCTGTGTGTCCACAGCGCGGTTGGCAATCCCAGCGC
>JASFMT010000057.1:0-12830 GCA_050117455.1 Gammaproteobacteria bacterium
GTTTGAACTGCTTTTGTGTACGGTATGTCCGAGCGAAATTCAAAGAATCATATCGATAGGGTTGCAGGCTGGCTTTTTGCCCAGGATTCTCGGCGGCCTCTCATGAGGAGCTGTTCTCTCTGCGTGGTTTTTTCTCTGCGTGTTCGCGTCTTTGCGTTGAAAAATGGATGTTTATTCATTGTGATTGTGTGATAGAAAAGATTACATAATAAACAGCGCGGCGAGACCGAGAAAGGCCAGAAAGCCCACCACGTCGGTGACAGTGGTAAGCACAACCCCGCCCGCCAGCGCGGGATCAATACCCATTTTATTAAGGAATAATGGAATCGTCGCGCCGGCCAAAGCCGCGACAATGAGGTTTACCAGGATGGCTGCGGCGATGATCACACTTAACTGGGTATCGTTAAACCAGAAAAAGGCGACCAGCGCAATGATGATTGCCCAGGCTGTGCCGTTGAGCATGCCCACCGCCAGTTCCTTGTTCAGCAGCCGGCGGGCGTTGGACTTTGCCACCTGGCCGGTGGCGATACCGCGAATTACCAGTGTCAATGTCTGGCTACCGGCAATGCCGCCCATGCTGGCCACGATGGGCATCAACACAGCCAGTGCCACCAGCCGTTGAATGGTATCCTCGAACTGGCCGATAACCCAGGAAGCCAGCAATGCAGTGAGCAAATTGATTCCCAGCCAGACTGCCCGGCGGCGGGAGCTGCGTACGACGGGCGCGAACATATCATCTTCTTCGCTTAACCCGGCCATGCTCATTAATGAATGATCCGCTTCGTCGCGAATAACATCCACCACGTCGTCGATGGTAATACGGCCCAGCAACTGGTTGTTGTTATCCACCACCGGTGCCGAGACCAGGTCACGTTGTTCGAACATGCTGGCCACTTCCCGCGCCGGCGTGGTGGCGGGTATCGCTTCGGTTTCCCGCGACATGATTTCCGATACCGTGTAACCGGGGTCTTTGGTAATCAGGTCAGTCAGTAACATGGTGCCCTGATATTTACCGTCGCGATCCACGACAATGAGGTTGTCGGTCATTTCCGGTACTTTGCCCCGGCGTCGCAAGTAGCGCAGCACAACGTCAAGCGTAAGGTCGGCGCGCACGGTAACGGTGTCGGTGTTCATGAGACCGCCGGCAGTATCCTGCGGGTACAGCATCACGGCTTCCAGACGCTGCCGGTTTTGTTCGTCCATGGACTGCAGCAGTTGTTCCGTGACATCGTCGGGAAGATCGATGAGGATATCCGCAAGGTCATCCGTCTCGTAGGATTGGGCGGCGCTGACCAGGTCGTCGTTATCAACGCCTTTGATGAGTTCGGCGCGAACGTCATCGTTGACGTACAACAGCACGTCACCGTTATCTTCAAGGTCGATTAATTCCCAGACCTTTTGCCGGTCTTCGCGGGGTAGCGCTTCCAGTAGATGAGCGATTTCGGCGGGATGCAGTTCCTCCAGTTTTTCCACCAACTGCTGGGCATCGCCTTCATGAATCAGTTCGAAGAAGGCGTGCAGGCGATCGGCGCTTTGTTCTTGCGTGGTGGAACCTGGCATCGGCTTTCCTTTGAGGGTGAGCGCAAAGTTTAACCCATCAGCACGGCAAAAGCATGATGCATTTGATCGGCGGCTTTGTTAATAGCGGAGGTTGTTCCCGGTGCGGCGGGATAGTGAGAAAACCGGCAAACGTGTCAGGGGGTAATTATTCGGTCTCACCGAAACGGTCGTTAATGAGCGCAATCAATTGATTAATCGCATCCGTTTCGTCTTCTCCTTCGACGGCAATGGTAATCGTCGTGTTCTGGCTGGCAGCCAGCATCATGACGCCCATGATGCTTTTACCGTTCACGGTTTTGCCTTCCTTGCTGACCCGGACATCGCTTTCAAATGACGAGGCCAACGATACGAAACGTGCCGCAGCACGGGCATGGAGCCCCAGTTTGTTAATGATGGTAACGTCTTTACTGATCATTGTTGTTATTGTGATTGTTGGTACTATTTTTCCTGCTTTAACGAAACAACTACTCCTTCGCCGCCACCCCGAGATGCTTTGTCAGTCAACTGCCGTAAACTCAGATTGGGGTAATTGAGTACCCGCACCAGCATGGATAGATTCAAACCCGTGACCACTGCGGCACGCCCATCCTCCACCAGACGTTGCGCAATATTGCTGGGAGTGGATCCATATAAATCTGTTAATATTAACACGCCTTCACCGTGATCAAGCATTTTGACGTATCGTTTTGCGTCGGCATAGATTTCATCGGGATTGGCGTCAAAAGGAACGCCCATTGAACGCGTTTCCAGTGGGCAGACACCCAGAATGGTTTTCACGGTTTGAAGCGATACGTCGCCATAGTTTTCATGGGTTATTAATAACAGTCCAACAGTCATTCCAGATCCCGATGTCTGATGCTTACATTGTCCCTGGAGCGCCGAAAAAATTCCGCCAGCTGGTGCGCCAAATAAACTGATCGATGCTGACCGCCGGTACAACCGATGGCTACCGTAAGATAACTGCGGTTTTCCGCTTCAAAGCGGGGAATCCAGGTTTCAAGAAATTGTCTGATGTCGGTTTGCATTTCGTCGACCACCGAGTATTCCTTTAAATAATCGATAACCGGTTGATCCAGGCCGGTATAACTACGCAGATCAGGTTCCCAATGGGGATTGGGTAAACAACGCGCGTCGAACACAAAATCGGCATCCGTGGGAACACCGTGTTTAAAGCCAAATGATTCAAACAGCAACGAGATGGATTGACTACTGGTGCCGGAGACACGTTCCTTTATGAGATCCCGTAACTGGTAAATATTGGTACGACTGGTATCAATATATAAATCGGCGCGCGAAGCAATGGGTTCCAGTAACGCCCTTTCTTTTTTGATTGCTTCGATGAGCGGGAGTTCGTTTTCGGTCAGTGGATGTTTACGCCGCGTTTCGCTGAAACGTTTCAGTAAGATATTATTTTCCGCGTCGAGAAATATGATCTCAACAACGACGCCCTTGTTCTTTAATTGCTCAAGAATAAGCGGAAAGCGGTGTAGGTCATCCGGGAGATTGCGTGCGTCAACGCCGATAGCGGCGTGCGAAATAGCCTCGTTGGGGGCAGCTTGTGTTTGTTCGGCGAACGCCGGCAGCAATCCTACGGGAAGATTATCAATGCAATAATAATCGAGATCTTCCAGGACATGTAGCGCATTACTTTTGCCGGAGCCTGAAACGCCGCTGATTACCACTAACTTCATTGGGTGTCGGATTCCATTAGTTGTTTTTGTTTGTGCATGAAATCGAGGGAAGCATTATACCCGGATTGCAGTTGAATGTATTGGCGCGTGGCCGCTTCCACCAACACTGCCAGGTTGCGTCCCGGTGCCACGGGAATAAACACGGCCTGGATTTCGACGTCCAGTATTTGATGGCTGTCGTAACTACCCGCCAGGCGGTCCAGCTCATTGACTTTTTCGTCTTCAAAGGAGGTGAGTTTTACAATTAAACGCAGGTTTTTTGAGGGCTTAATCGCAGAATCACCAAACATCTTTTGCACGTTAATGATACCCAGTCCGCGAACTTCCAGAAATCCGCGCAGAATGGGCGGGCAGTGGCCACGCACCGTGTCGGGCCCGATCCGGGAAAACTCCGGCGCATCATCGGCAATCAAACGGTGACCGCGGTTAATAAGCTCCAGCGCCAGTTCGCTTTTTCCGATGCCACTCTTACCTGTTAACAAAACCCCCAGGCCGTGAACCTCCATGAACACACCATGCAGGATGGAAGATTCCGCCAGGCGATATTCCAGGAAATAGTGGAGGCGGTTAACCACTTTCTGGCTGTCCACCGGGGAATACATCAAGGGCGTGTTGTTCTTTTCCGCCTTGGCAATAAATTGTTCATCGGCGGTGAGGTCATCGGCAATAACCACCGCCGCCGGCAGATTAGCGAAAATCTGTTGTATTACATCGTGATAGGAGTTTTTGCCGAGACTTTTAAGGTATTTGAATTCCCACTTCCCCAATACCTGGACCTGGTTGGGATGAATGGCGTTGAGGTGTCCCACCAGGGAGGCCCGAGCCAGGGCGGTTTCTTCGCGTTTTAGAACACGATCCTTGCCACCGTGCCCTGCGATCCACTTTAAGGACAGTTTGTGCCGATGAAACTCAAACAGCGTTTGAGTTGTAACTTTGCCTGACATTGGCGTGCCATTTTGAGTAAAGGTTGCGAATTAACTGGCTTTTTTCCAGCTGCTTAATAGATTATAGATAGCTTCGCGATCTTTAGTAGCACGTAATTGGTCCCGGAACCCCTTGTCGCTGAACATTTCGGCCAGTTCAGACAGTAGCTCCAGATGTTCGCTGGTGGATTCTTCCGGCACCAGTAGCGCAAACAGCAAATCCACGGCCTGATTATCGGCCGCATCGAAATCAATGGCTTCGTGCAACTGGACAAAGGCGGCAATGGCGTGATCAGTATTTTTGATACGGCCATGGGGAATGGCAACACCATAACCAATACCCGTGCTGCCCAGGCGTTCGCGGGCGATCAGGCTGTCAACCACGTCCTGCGGCGTGACGGCGTTATTCGCCAACATATCGCTGAGCTGTTCCAGGGCGCGTTTTTTGCTGGTTGCGTCAAGATCACAAATGACGCGGTCGGGAGATATGATGTCAGCAATGTTCATAACTAACTAATACTGCGTTACCACTTGTTTGTATTATTAAACCATAGACTATGATTTATAGCCCATAATACCTAATTAACAAGTGACTTGTTACTCCTTAATATTTTTATTTTTTTATAGCTACTTCCAGCACGTTTATATAAACGGTTTTAGTGACTTAGTGTAAAGCGTTCATTACACTTGCCGGGTTTGCACATCGCTGGTTAGCGGAAGTCGCCAGGTACGATGGGGCGGTATTGTCTCTTAAACAGCCCGGATCGTAAATGGCTATAAACCATTCCGCTAACTAATTCATATTGGGTAATTTAGGCAATCTTTCAATGCATTGCCGATGCTATATTTCCGCCCGTTTGTTGGAACCGTTGCCGCGATGGCGGTCGTTTAGCTTTTCTTTGCGCTTAATGATTTGGCGGTCCAGTTTATCCGCCAATGCGTCTATGGCGGCGTACATATTCTGATCTTCGGCATAGGCAAACAGGTTTTGCCCGTTAACCGGTACGGTGGCTTCTGCTTTTTGTACCAGTTTTTCCACGCTGAGTATGACATCGATATCGGTTACCTGGTCGAAATGTCGTTCCAGGCGCTCCAGTTTGGAGGTTACATAATCACGCAGAGCGTCCGTTAGTTCGACATGATGTCCAGCGATATTTACTTGCATAGCAAGACCTCCTAAAGCCTTTCGGCGGTTATATTCAACGGAAACCAGTGATGGGATGTGATCACTACGGAAAAACAGAACTGATTGAGATGGTTTGTTATTTGCATTGTTACCAATACGTTAACGGACCTGCGGAAATGCGTGATGATCTGAATCAATTCATTCAACTTGTTTTAACATCTAATTTCAAACTCTACAGCACTATATTTCGTTATTGTTATTGATTTTTGTCCAGCCCCGGCTATCGATTGTCAGCTACAAAGCGCTCGCCATGTTGTTGCCGGGGTGATAATAACCACGTTGATATTACATCAGCCTTTTACGCTCGTTGGATGGCGGTATTGCCATCGCTTCCCGGTATTTTGCGACGGTGCGTCGGGCAACGTTGATACCCTGCTTGGCCAGCAGGTTGGCCAACTTGTTATCGCTCAACGGCTTATTGGCTTCTTCGGCGGCGATGAGCTTACGCAACATGGCGCGTATGGCGGTTGCCGAGCATTCACCACCACCGGTGGTGCTCACGTGGCTGGAAAAGAAATATTTCAATTCATAAATACCACGGGGTGTATGCATATATTTTTTCGTGGTTACCCGCGATATGGTGGATTCATGCATTTCGACGGCCTCCGCCACATCATGCATTACCAACGGTTTCATGGCTTCATCGCCGTATTCCAGAAACGCCCGTTGCCGTTCAACAATGCAGGTGGCGACTTTGAGTAACGTTTCATTGCGGCTTTTTAAGCTTTTGAGGAACCAGCGGGCTTCCTGTAAATGGTTTTTCAAAAACGAGATATCACCACTGTTGCTATTGTTGCTGCCCTGAGCCATACCGGCGTATAACGAATTAATGGATAATCGCGGGGTAATATCCGGATTGAGTTCCACCCGCCACACCCCTTTAACCTTACGAACAAAGACATCCGGGATGACATACTCGGGCTGGCTGTCGGTAATTTGAGACCCCGGGCGTGGCGTCAGGGACTGGATGATGGCTATAGCCTGCTGCAACTGGTGTTCGTTCATGCGCATACGCCGCATCAGCAGGGTGAAATCCCGGTTGGCCAGTAATTCAAAATAATCATTAATGATTTGTTTGGCCTCTTTGAGCCACGGTATATCCGGGTCCAGGATGTCGAGCTGTAGCTGCATGCATTCGCGGATATCGCGGGCGCCCACACCCGGCGGATCAAAATTCTGAATGCGCCGTAATACTGATTCCACTTCGTCAATTTCAACTTTTTCTTCGTCGGCTTCAGGATTCTCGTTGAGGCTGTCGCAGATTTCCTCCAGCGTCGATGACAAATAACCGTTATGGTCAATGGAGTCGATTATAGACGTTGCAATGGCCCGGTCCGTATCACTGAACGGTGTCATCATCATTTGCCACTCGAGATGCTGGGCAAGGCTTTCGCCGGCGCTACTGGGTTGTTCGTAGTTACGTTGATCGCTGTCATCGCTGGATGCGGCACGGCTGGGCAGATAGCTTTCGTAGGTATCTTCCCAGGAACTGTCTACCGGCAGGTCATCGGGCATGTCATTCATGTCCTGGTTATTGCCGATTTCCTGGTCGGTGTTATCGCTGCGGGTTTCCTTGGCCGCTTCATTGCTATCGTTGTTGCTGGCGTTGGCCTCTGTGCTTCCGGATTCAGCAGCGTCGTTGTCGCTGCTGTTTTCTTCGGTTGCTTCGAGCAAGGGATTGGATTCGAGGATTTCCTGAATTTCGGCCTGCAGTTCAAGCGACGACAACTGTAACAGGCGAATAGCCTGCTGCAGTTGCGGCGTCATCGTCAGCGACTGGCCCAGCTTGAGCTGTAATGTTTGTTTCATATCAACAAGTTAATGAGAGAAATATTTTCATTCTACCGCAATGAAGAAGGGCGGATCGAACAACATCGTTATTAAGGGTGACTTTATATATTATAGCTTTATTTAAAGCTGTCTTATAAAACTTATATGCTCGGCAAGAATCATGCAAGCCTACTTTGTATTATAGTGTCTCATTTCAGAGTCTAAAGCTCTCACCCAGGTACACTTGTTTTACTTGTTGATTTTTCAGGATTTCTTCTGGGGTCCCCTGGGCCAGTAATTGTCCTTCGCTCATAATATATGCACGCTCGCACACACCCAGGGTTTCCCTAACGTTATGATCGGTTATCAGGATGCCGATGCCACGGTGAGTTAACTGGTTGATTATGCGTTGTATGTCGATGACGGAAATCGGATCGACGCCGGCGAAGGGTTCGTCCAGCAATATGAACTTGGGGTCCGTGGCCAGGGCGCGGGCAATTTCGGCGCGCCGCCGTTCACCGCCGGAAAGGCTCATGCCCAGTGAGTCTCGGATGTGGCTGATTTTTAATTCTTCCAGCAACAGCTCCAGTTGATCCTTGCGCTGTTCCTTGCTGAGGTCTTCGCGGGTTTGCAGGATCGCCATGATGTTATCTTCAACAGATAACTTGCGGAATACCGAGGCTTCCTGCGGCAGGTAACCGATACCCAGTCGTGCGCGGGCGTGCAACGGTAACGCGGTGATATTGCGCTCATCAAGTCGAATCATTCCCTTGTCGCAGGGAATCAGCCCGACAATCATATAAAAACACGTGGTTTTACCGGCGCCGTTGGGACCCAGTAATCCCACCACTTCACTGCTGTTTACTTCCAGGGAAAGTTTTTTTACCACCTCGCGCGACTGGTAGCTTTTGGCGAGATCTGTGGCGACGAGTCGACTCATTGTTTATCCGATTTATCGAGAGTTATTTTGAAGACTTTTCGCCGGTGTCTTCAGGCTGGATAGTAACTTGTACTCTTTCCTTGCCGCTTTCTGAAGTTTGCGCTGTGACCACGTCGGTACTGATATTGTACTCAATGCGGTTGCCGCTGAAGGCGGTGCGCCCCTGAGTCAGTTTGGCGCTGTCTTTCAAAACAATGCGGTTATGCGCGGCCTGGTACTCAAGAAGGTTTGCCTGGCCAGTGATATCTTCGTTTTCCGGCTTGTTGACCTGATGGTACGTCACCGGTTTGCCCTTGGCAATAATACGGGAAACTTTGCCATCCTTGCTATAGACCGTAACAATATCGGCGGTCATACGGGTCGTGGCCTGAATCAACACGACATTGCCGCTATAAATGCTCTTGCCTTCTTTTTCAATTATTTTGGCGTTGTCGGCCTCTATATTGATAGGCTCATTTTCAGCGGCCATTGCCGAGCTGCACGCTAACCAGAACAGTGATAACGCGATGATATTGATGGTGCGATATGCAGCTTGACGATTATTAGTAGACATACCAACCCCTCACTTCCGACAACAGTTCGATTTCACCACGGGCAAAACGTGCTTCCATGCCGGTAGCCGTCACTGTATTTTGGTTTTGCTGGATGACTACGCTGTTGGCTGTTTCAGCATAGTCCTGATCTGGAACGATGCGCAAATCCCGGGTATTAATGTTGATCTCTGTAGTCACATCACCTGGCCGGGTAATATGTACGTCATCGTATAAAATGACTTCCTTGCCGTCCTGTTTTACGATGCCCGTCCTGGCACTGGCGACCCAGGAGGTATTGTCTTTCTTGTAAAAAGTCATTACAGGCTTAATGATATCCGAGTGTGCTTCGTTGGGGTAATGGGTCAGGCGTTCAGCCTTTAGCCGGTGCGATGGCGTGCCCGATTCATCCAGCGACGTCACGATAAAGTTTTCCATAAAGTGGTCCGGTCCTTCCTGGGAAATGGTAATTTGCCGCCGCGAATCAGGATCAATAATCGTTAAAATCCACCAGCTCAAAAATGCCAGCACCAGCAGTACAAGCAGAAAAATGGAATGTCGTGACAAGCGCAGCATAGTAACGGTTTTGATTTGTCAGGGGTACATTGGGTTACGCCAGATATCTGGCAATCGTGGTTTCATAGGTGCCCTGGGCTTTCATGATTAATTCACAAACGTCGCGTCCGGCACCGGCGCCCGGTGGCTGATCAGTAACCCAGTGGGCGTGTTGTTGCGCCAGTTCATGAGCGCCGGGTACGGTAATAGCCAGCCCAACCCGGATCATGATCGGCAGGTCCACCACGTCGTCGCCGACGAATGCCACCTGTTCCGGTTGCAGATTCAGTTTCCTGATCAATTCTTCGTAGGCCGGTAGTTTCTCCAGCCGGCCCTGATATACATGGTCGACTTTTAAATTTAACATCCGGTGTTTAACCACCTCGGAGGTTCGCCCGGTAATAATGGCAATATCCACGCCGGATTCGCGCAACATTTTCATGCCGTGACCATCCCTGGAATGAAACGCTTTGTATTCCTGGCCGTCATCGCCATAAAACAGTCTGCCGTCGGTCAATACGCCGTCCACGTCAAAGATAACCAGCTTGATACGCTTTGCTCTTTCCAATACGTCTTTTTTCATGTTGGTAACTGAATTCGATTACTTTACGCGTTGTTGAAGGTGAGACGGTAAACCAGTAACTACATGACGCCGGCGCGCAATAGATCATGCATGTTCATGGCACCCACCAGTCGGTTATCATCGTCCACCACGGGTAATGCATTGATTTTGTATTGCTGCATCATGGCCAGTGTCTCAGCGGCCAGGGCATCAGCGTGGGTGGTTTTACAGTGTTTGGTCATCACATCGGTGACGCGGATTCGCTGGATATTGACCTCGCCATGATCCAGGACACGGCGCAAATCACCGTCGGTAAAGACACCCAGTACCTTGTTGTCGTTATCGACAATAGCGGTCATGCCCAGACTTTTTTTGGACATTTCGATCAGTGCCTCGTTCAGGCTGACTTGTTCAGACACTTTGGGGATAGCGTCGCCGGTGTGCATGATTTCACTGATTCGCAGTAACAGGCGCTTGCCCAGGGTGCCGCCGGGATGAGACAGGGCGAAATCATCCGGGGTAAAACCCCGTTCCTCCAGTAGTGAAATGGCCAGTGAATCTCCCATGACCAGCGCTGCGGTGGTACTGGTGGTGGGCGCCAGACCCAGCGGACAGGCTTCTTTTTCCACGCTGACATCAATATGAGCATCTGCGTTACGGGCCAGGGTGGATCCGGGATTACCGGTCAAGGCGATCAGCGGCACATCGAGGCGTTTGATCAACGGCAACAGGGTTTTTATCTCGTCCGTTTCGCCGGAATTGGAAAACGCCAATACTACATCGGTGGGCGTAATCATGCCCATATCGCCGTGGCTGGCTTCACCGGGGTGGACAAAGAATGCCGGCGTACCGGTGCTGGCCAGCGTGGCGGCTACCTTTCCGCCAATGTGACCGGATTTGCCCATTCCCATGACCACGATGCGGCCCTTGCACTGCAACATCAGTTCGCAGGCGTGGATAAAAGCTTCATCAATACGTTCACCCAGTGTCTTGATGGCGGTGGATTCGTTGTCAATGACGGCCTGCGCCAGTGATTTCAGTTTGATTTTATCCATGGTTGTTAACGTATTTGTTGGCTACCCGGATGCTATCCGTTGACTGATTTCCGAAATATAAAGCCAGCCCAGATAAGCAATATAGGCTGCCAGTAATATCGATGCTTCAAAGCGATTAATATGCCCTTTACCGCGGAACCCATAAGCCATTACAAACAATGCCACTGTTAATGCCAGCATCGTGGCGTAATCCCGGAACAATACTTCATTCGAAAACGTCGCCGCCTCGATACTACCCGCGACGCCGAGAACAGCCAACAGGTTAAACATGTTGGAGCCAATAATATTGCCGATGGCAATATCATCTTCGCCTTTTATGGAGGCGGTGACCGAGACGGCAACCTCCGGCAGACTGGTGCCAATGGCGATGATGGTCAGGCCGATTAATAAATCGCTTACCCCGAATGCCTGGGCAATGTTGATCGCGCCCCAGACCAATAATTGAGCGCTAACCACCAGCAGGACGAGGCCCGTCAGGGTCCATAGTGTAGCCACCCTGGTTGACATATCATGGGGCAGCTCCGATTCAAATTCCCGCTCCAGGGGATCGCCGAAACTGCGTTCTTTCTGGGCAATCCATAGCATCCATGCCACCAGGCAAATTGTACCACCCAGCAACACAAAGCCATCCATTCGGCTCAGCTCCAGGTCCCAGATCAGTACCAACACCAGTAACGATACCAGGACGAGTGCCGGGAATTCCCGCTTAAGGGACTTGGATTCCACCACTAACGGTGAGGCAAGGGCACTGATACCGAGCACCAAAGCGATATTGGCGATATTGGAGCCCACGGCGTTGCCCACCGCCACGCCGGGATTGCCGTTGAATGCAGCCACACCTGCCACGAACATTTCCGGGGCGGAGGTGCCAAATCCCATGATGACCATCCCGATAATAATGGCCGAAACGCCTAAATTGTGTGCAATGGCCGCAGCACCGATCACAAAGCGATCCGCGCTCCACACTAACAGCGTCAGGCCACCTACTATTGCCAACCAAAAAAGCCACATAATCCGGTATCGTGAAAAGTTAAGGAAAATTTCAAAGTAAAACCGCGCATTATAGTCGTCATTGGCCTCCTAGCGTACAGAAAACTGGCGGCTAAAGAAAATATTACTGTGTTGTACCATCCCGCCTTGCCAATGGTTGCCCGCATCAAATTGCGTTTGATCCTGGATTTTACGGCGCCACGATTCCGATGGACTATGTCACAGCCATGGTGAGTGACAAACCGGCGGGCTCAGAGGTTCAAAATCCGCTAGACTGGCCTATTACTACGCGGTGGTGCAGGGGATGTTTTGGCGTTTCAAACGGCTTGAACAACAGGTTAAGCGGCGCGCGACAACGCAACGATGCCGGCGTTGTGGCTTGTTGTACCCAAAATCACTGCGCCAGTGTCCCCATTGCAGTAGCGTCAGTGACGTGGAACTGCGCAACGCGCTCGCGCAGCGGTTACGGTTTCGCAAACAACTGGCCACATGGATGATTGGTACGGCGCTGTTCATAGCTTTACTGTTTAACGCCATTTAGAACATGTCACCGGAACGGAATCTTAAGATGATACGAACGCAATAGACGTTATGATTTATATCAGCAGACAGTTATTGTTTTCCTTTCTGGTTGTGTTGCCTGTCATCGCCATCAGCGGTTGTGATGCTGTTTCGTTTGATCGGCCCGATCACTGGGCCACACCGATTCATAACTGGCATTTGCGTAATGCTTATCGGGTATCGGAAAAGCTTTACCGTTCCGCCCAACCGGGGCTTGCTGCCTACCGGGAATTTCACAAGCTGGGCGTGGAACTGTCACTGGATCTGCGCAATGAGGCTTTCGATGCGGCGAAGTTACGTGATATGGGCATTGAACAAGTCCATATTCCCATGAACGCTAGCTCGATCACCGCGGACCAGGTGGTTGCGGCGCTCAAGGTCATTGATAACAGCCAGAAGCCGGTGGTGGTGCACTGTCAAGCGGGTGCCGATCGTACCGGCGCAGTCGTGGCGTTTTACCGTATCGTGTTTGAGGGTTGGTCGAAAGCCGAAGCCATTGATGAGATG
>JASFMT010000058.1:0-12662 GCA_050117455.1 Gammaproteobacteria bacterium
CACTATGCCGTTTGGGTCGTGAGGTAGTCCCTTGGTGTAGCTATTGATTTGAGTTGGATAGGCGGTTTCATCACCGTTAACTGGGTGCTCAGGTAATGGCTCCAGGAAATTATCCTGCGCGGCATCGGTTCTTAGCTTGCGTGCTTGTATTGCGCGTTCTTCGGGGGTTAATGGCCCAATGGCTTCTGCGATTACAGTCGTCGGAAGTGCGGTGAATAGCACCGCTGCGGTGGTAACGCCAAGAATACTGTTTTTTGTGATAGTTATATAGAACGTTTTTTGTAGTACGCTATATAGTGTCGGTGCTACATCTTTGTGAGCGCTAGTTCCTGTCGTTTTATAATGCATGTTAAATACTCCCTCTGAAGATTATTTATAAGTATCAGGCAGGACATCGAGTGGGTGGTGATTGGATAAAGCGAAAAAAGGAGTACTCCCTGCCAACCAGCAACGTAGCTTATTGGGGTCGTTAGCGCAAGAAAATGATACGCAGGTGTTCGTTCCGGATTTGATTACTTTGAGTTCAGTTGACTAGCAGATGAACGAAGCGGATTACTATGTGAACAGTTTCCTTGAAGCTAAAAGTAATTTTGACGATTTATTTTACGATTATATCCGGGCTACCAAACATCTGATCAAATAAGTGACAGGTTTATGAGTGTGCCGCTGAGTCTGCCTGTCCATCGAGGTAACGCCACCGTAAAGGT
The DNA here is from genome assembly GCA_050117455.1 of Gammaproteobacteria bacterium. Taxonomy (GTDB): domain Bacteria; phylum Pseudomonadota; class Gammaproteobacteria; order SZUA-152; family SZUA-152; genus JAKEGK01. The sequence continues at coordinate 708 of JASFMT010000058.1, forward strand.
TTGGCATCGTTGTCAAATGTGTAAATGATCGGTTTGCCGGTGGGAATTTCGAAGCTTTCCACTTGCGTGACTGTTAAATCCGCCAGCGCCATAATTAGTGCCCGCAGTGTGTTGCCGTGACCACTAATCAAAACGTGTTCATTGCGTTGTATGTACGGTACCACGCGTTCATCCCAGAACTGTACAACACGATCGCGCGTGTGCGCCAGGCTTTCAACGTCCGGTAGCAGCTCCGGCGCAATGTCACGATACAAGGGGTCATGAATTGGGTGAGCGGGATCGCTGCGCTCCAGTGGTGATGCCATATCCTCGTAACCGCGCCGCCAGCGCCACACCTGTTGTTCGCCAACTTCTTTGGCTTTTTCCGCTTTGTTGATGCCCTGTAATTTACCGTAGTGACGTTCATTCAAGCGCCAATCCTGAAACTGTGGTAAGTCGGTTTGTCCCAATGCCTGTAATATAACATCAAGGGTTTGTTGTGCGCGTGTTAATAGCGAGCTGAATGCCACGTCAAAATGATAGCCTTGGTCTTGCAGCAATTCAGCAGCACGTTTGGCTTCATCAAGCCCTGCCTGGGTCAACGGTGGGTTAGCCCAGCCGGTAAACCGGTTTTCCAGGTTCCATTGGCTTTGGGCGTGGCGGATTAATACCACGTCTATAGTATCGTTGTTCGTCGAATTGTTATTCTGTTTATTGTCAGTCATTGCGATTGTTGTTTTGCCTCCTCAAGTTAATGCTTTCCAGTAACGGTGTGCATAATCGCGACCGGGATTTTTCACGGCCACGGGCCGCATACCCTGTTTAACAAAAAAATCAGTGGCGCCGCTTTGCGCTTTCACCAGTAGACCGGCATCGCCACGCTGCGCGGCAGCGTGTTCGGCTGCCTTAAACAGCAAAGAACCGATGCCGCGGTGATGGTACGCCGGATCGACATAGATACCGTGCAATAACAGGCCGCCGGTTTTGCCCGGCAGGTCGTTGGGATCCGCCTGCTCCCAGCCGGCTACGCCAACAATATAGTCATTTTGTTCGGCGACCACCAGTTCAATGGTTTGCAGGTCCAGTTCCGTATAGCGGTATGTTGGCAGGGAGAGTCGTTTTACCCGCTCGGGAAGATCCCAGCTCAGCACGGCGGCATCGATTACCCGGTTAATATCATCGAGGTCCGCCACTGCTGCGCTGCGAGTTTTAATACTACTGATTACCATGTTGGCTAACACACCTGCCGCCATTCGTTACCGCCGTCGATATCGGTGTCGGCGCCGGGTATTTTACAATAAGGCTCCGGCGTTTTCATGGTGACCAGTTCTTCGGCACTGGTGGGGTGAATGGCAATGGTGTTGTCAAAATCCGCCTTGGTGGCGCCCATTTTCACCGCAACCGCGAATCCCTGTAGCATTTCATCGGCATTGTCGCCAACGATATGCACGCCCACGACTTTTTCATTGGGTCCGGCGCATACCAGCTTCATCGCGGTGGTGGAGCCATGATCAACCAACGCGTAGCGCATGGGTTTAAACGTGCTTTTGTAGATTGTGACATTATCACCGTAGCGTTCCATGGCCTGTGTCTCGGTTATTCCCACGGTAGCAACCGGGGGATGGGAGAAGATCACGCTGGGTATATTGCTATAGTCCACTTTAGCGTTGGTATTGCCATTGAACAACCGGTCAGCGAGTTTACGTCCCGCGGCAATAGCGGCCGGCGTTAGCGGTGCTTTTCCGGTAATGTCGCCGATGGCGTAAATACCCGGTACATTGGTGTTTTCGAATTCATCCACGGGTACGATGCCGTTGGCCAGGGCCTTGACGCCTGCGGCAGACAGGTTCAACGCGCCGGTATCAGGGCGACGCCCCACGGCCCATATCACCGTATCGAAAGCACCCAGTGTTTCTCCGTTGGTTGCGTTAACCACGATGCCTTCGGCACTATTGGATAAGGTTGCAACCGCGAATCCCGTTTTCAACCGGACGCCCTGTTGTTGCATTTCGGTTTGCAGCGTATCGCTGACCATCGTGTCAAAGCGCTCCAGGATACGCTCGCTTTTGGCAAGTAACGTGACATGGGAGCCCAATGCATTGAGTACGCCGCTGAGCTCAACGCCGATATAACCGCCGCCAACGACGGCAACCCGTCGGGGCTGTTCCTGCAGCTCGAAGAAACCGTCGGAGGTGATACCCAGTTCCGCACCGGGGACATCGGGCACAACGGGTTTGCCACCGGTGGCAATGACAATATGGTCGCTATGGTAACTTTCGCCGTTAACTTCCACGGTGTTGGTGCCGGTTAACTGTCCCAATCCCTGAAGATGGGTTATGCCACTTTCAACAACGTAACCTTGCCAGTACTGGTTGATGTTGCGGATGTATTCATCGCGCCCCTGGACCAGCCGCTGCCAATCCGTACGCTCACGGCGCGTTGGTATACCAAATCCCGGTGCATCATCGACGGCATGGGCCAGCTCCGCCGCGTACCACATCACTTTCTTGGGGACGCAGCCGTTATTGACACAGGTACCCCCTAAGCGGTTAGCTTCAACGATGGCAACGTTCTTACCGTATTGGGCGGCTTTCTCGGCAACCGCGAGGCCGCCGCTGCCACCACCAATGACAATGAGATCAAAATGTTTATTCATAATACGTTAACCTGTTAGTAAAAAGGGCGGGCCTCATGCCCGCCCCTGTTTGTTATCGACTGGTTGATCTTACGGTTCGTTACAATGCTAAGCGGCATTTTTTCTGGTTTCGGACAAATACTTTTCCAGTGCCACCGAATCGCCAATGTATTCACCGTTAATGTACACCTGCGGATAGGTTTCCTTGCCGGTAACCGCACGCAAAGTGCTTTCCGTCACGGTATCGCTCGATTGGATTTCTTCATAGGCCATGCCGTTGTCCGCCAACATTGCCCTGGCCTTCGCGCAATAGGGACAACCCTTCTTGGTGAAGAGGGCGATATCCGCCGGTTTTTCCGCCTTAGGATTGATGTAATCCAGCATGGTATCGGCATCGGAGACCTCAAAAGGATCGCCCGGGACATTCGGTTCGATGAACATTTTTTCAATGACACCGTCCTTAACCAGCATGGAATAACGCCATGAGCGTTTGCCAAAGCCAAGATCGTCCTTGTTGACCAACATGTCCATGCCGTCAGTAAATTCGCCATTACCGTCCGGAATGAAAACGACATTGTTGGCATCCTGGTCTTTTTTCCACTCGTTCATCACGAATGTGTCGTTGACCGAAACACATACGATGGCGTCCACGCCATTGGCGTAAAAACTCGGTGCCAACTGGTTAAAACGCGGCACGTGTGACGAGGAACATGTCGGCGTGAACGCGCCGGGTAATGAAAACACCACCACGGTTTTACCGCTGAAAATATCGTCAGTGGTCACGTCTTTCCAGTCGTTGTTGTGTCGGGTCTTGAAAGTTACCTGTGGTACTCTTTGTCCTTCTTTGTTTTCTAACATCGGTGTTTCTCCTGTTTTTCAGATAAAGTTAATTTGTGTTTACTTGAAATCGGTTATTCGTGTCATGCTGCGACGGCATTACCATCGTTAAGCCGGGTTTTCTCCCGGTGTTTCCACACCATCTCGTGAAAGTAGTAGGCGACGGTGTTGATCATCGGTTCAACCAGCGCAATGGCGCCACCGACCATGACGCTACCGGTCATGACGTATCCCACCGTAAATGCGACGGTGAAATGGACGATCGCAAACGATGCTGTCTTGGTCATTGTGTTTTCCCTCCGTTACGCTGTTGTTGCTGATTACTATAGGGGTGGGGTAACGATAAAGGAAATCGAATGTAATTATTCAGACGATAGGTAATGCCTATATATAAAATATCAATAAAAACAGTAGGATATGGTCGGTGGGTGCAGCGTGGAGAGAAAAAAGTGGAGCTTAAACCAGGCGCCGCGAAACGCCCGTTTGGTGCAGGATGGTGGTGGCGATCTCTTCGATGGAAATGTTGCTGGTATCCAGAAAGGGGATTCGTTCGTAGTTGAAGATGTTTTCCGCGGCCCTCACTTCGGACTGGCATTGTTTCATGGCCGCATATTTACTGTCGGCAATGCGTTCCTGCCGGATATTGTGCAAACGCACCGGGTCGATGGTGAGGCCAAACAGCTTGTTGCGGTACGGCGCCAGTGTTGAAGGTAATTTGTTGGTGTCAAAATCGTCCGCGGTCAATGGATAATTGGCGGCCATGATACCGTATTGCAGTGCCAGATACAGGCAGGTGGGCGTCTTGCCGCAACGTGACACACCGGTCAGGATTATATCCGCTTCGGGATAGCTGCGGGTATTGGCACCGTCATCGTTTTTTAACGCGAAGTTGATGGCATCAATGCGGGTTTTGTAGGTGTCGTTCTGCCGCATGCCATGAGCACGGCCAATCGCTGTTACTGCCGGGGTATGGAGTTCCTGTTCCAGCCGGTGTAAAAATGTTTCAAAAAAATCTATGAATACACCGTTACAGCGTGAAACAATATCACGCTCCACGCGGTTGACCATGGTGCTGAACACCAGTGGTTTGCACCCATCGCGGTCTGCCGCTTCGTTGATGGTTTTCAGAGCTTGTTGGGCTTTTGGTGGTGAGTCAACATAGGGAATCATCTGGTAGTCAAATTCCTGGTCGTCAAACTGGGTCAATAAACCGTGACCGAGTACTTCGGCGGTAATGCCGGTTCTGTCCGAGATATAGAATATAGTGCGTTTCATGACAGATACGTTTTGCTTTTACCCATTGCGGATTGATGGCTAAGGCGTTTTTTCATCATCATCTGTAATAAACAGGGGTTCGCTGTCTTTCAGGAATTCGTCTACCGTCTTACTGCCGGATACTTTTACATAAGGTGGCTTTAACTGTGTTGGGTAATCCGGGCTGGCGACAAACTCCGGTCGGTTAACGTATTGCATAAACAGTCCCACCAGTAACATGGACCATGCGACAGCGTGGCCGGTGATCAGGCTGGTGCGTTTGTCGAGGTTCGTACTGCTCGTCAGGTTAATATAAAACATGAACGCCAGTGCAAAACCAATAACAATTAGTTCAACAATGGTCGCCGGCAATTCATTGTTCAGGTTAAAGGTAAGGTATTCACCACCGTTGGCCGCTAGCAACGAGGCGATAAATACCAGCACAGCGGCAATAAAGTGCGGAACAAACGCGGCGCGATGAATAATGACCCGTCCCACAAACGCCCAGATGCCCGCCCATGCAAGCGCAAAGATAAACGTTGGTAATGCATTGGCTAATAACTTTTCAAATCCGGTTTCCCGGGTGGTTGTCAGGTGTGTGTCAAGCAGGACAATGGCAATGGCGACGATAATCGTTGTGATAGCGATGCCTGGCTGGGAAATGATTTTTGCAATAGTTGCCCGCGTTGGCAGCAGATGGGTTGCGGCCACCGGGTGGTGCGGCGATAGCACTCGCAACCGGCTCCTGCCGAGAATAATGTCGTCACCGGAATGCAACAATCCGTCGCTGACGACATCCGAATTGGATTTTATCTTGATGCCATTGTCACTATTGCAGTCCTCGGCGCGCCAGCCGTTTTCGTCATCATGAATTACAAAATGTTGCGGAGATACATGGGGATCATCAAGAATCAAATCATTTTGATAGCCGCGGCCGATGGCGATCGGCAGGTGGTCGAATTTGTGCCGCTGGGTTACGTGCCCGAGGCGGTTTATTTCTTCGATAATTATGGTTGCCATGATATATGCTGGATGAATTTGCGGGTTAACGACAGTGCTGTGTCTTGATCCACGCCCGCTGCGGCCAATTGAATGATGAGACCGATATCTTTTTCGCTAACCAGGGCGATGGCGGTGGTCATGTCGTAAAGCGATGGATACTTAACATATTGTCGCGTGCATAACGATACTTTCCAGTCTTTGGCCGAAAAGCTTACAAAATCGACATGACATTCAAAGTTTTCCACCTCATCTTTGTTGGCGGTATTGACGCGTACCGCATGGTGATATTCCCTGCTGTACAGGTTGTAAAAATGCAAACTACCCAGTTCCTTGCTGCGGTATAAATCGTAGGTGTAGGCAATTCCGCCGGTGGTGAAACGATGCGTGAGGTATATCTGGTCTTCGCTGTAACAGTTACTATAGGCATGATCCATCAATGCTTCGCTGTCGTCATCGGAATCGCCCCAGCATTTAAAGATATCGTGAATGGTCGCGGGCAACCGAAAGGGGCCCAGCGTGGTGGTTTCCCAGTCCTTGCTAATCAATTGTTCGAAGAAAGTTTGCTGGTGATCATACAGTTGCTGTTCGATACGTTTCTCAAAATCCGGTTCCGATGCTTGATCGGCCTTTAATTCTGCCAACAGGGTTTTTAAAAAATCCACCGGTACCAGAAAACTGACCTGATTACCGGCGGTGGAGACATTAATGCCAACCACTTCGCCGCGGCGGTTCAGCGTAGGGCCGCCACTCATGCCGGGATTGAGGGAACCGGAAAAAAATATTTTATCGAACAGGGATTTTTCCAACAGACCGTTGTAGGTTCCTTCCACAACGGAAAGGCCCAGGTCATGGGGGTTTCCCAGAGAAAAGATGCGCGTGCCATTGGGCATTTTGCTATTGCCCAGGGCGATTGCATGAAGTGTCTCGGTGTTCAGTTCACTTTTGGTAATGGCCAGATCGTGCACTACGTCAATGTCGACTAATTGCAGCGGGCCGGTATCACCATCTACCGTGGCATATTCCAGCCGGTATCGGGACGGCTGGTGGACATAGCCGGACACCACGTGAAAGTTGGTGGCGATGTAGCCCTGCTTGTCCACCAGGAAGCCGGAGCCAATTGATGCTTTATTGCCCGTTGCCAGTTCGATGACCCGGATCTGGTAAATGCTTTGTTTGTGGGAACTAAACAGTTGTTCCGCCTCATCTTTGGCAATGGTCTGTTGCTGTTGCTCTGCCGGGAATACGGCCTTTGCAAAGACCAGCAGAACCAGAGCAATCATTAATGAGTAAAGGGTATGTTTCACGTAACAATCGAGGTTTTGTGATATCGGAATAATTTGTCGTTACTGTTTATTAATAATAGTGTAGACGTTCTTGGCCGAGGGGGAAGGTTAACCGTCCAGCAGTTCGGTAATGGTGTCCCGCAGGGTATTTAATTTATCGACGGTGCGGATGGGTTCGTTGGCGTCGTTGGTGATATAAAAAATGTCTTCAGCCCGTTCACCGAATGTGGTGATTTTCGCATTTAAAATTTCCACCTTGCACTGGATCAGCGCCCTGGCGATTTTTGCCAGTACCCCTGGCTCGTCGCGGGTAACCACTTCCATGATGGTGAACAGATTCCGCGGATCGGAACGGAAGGTGATCTCTGTTGCGATCGGGAAATGTTTCAAACGGCGCGGCATCACGTGTCGCGGTTGATTGTCGAGCAAATTTTCGTAGGTGGGCTTGTCCAGCAGCGAATGCAGCTTTTTCTCGATTTCCTGTCGCCGAAGGGGGTCGGTAATAATATCCCCATTGTTCTCCAGGATGATAAAGGTATCCAGTGTATAGCCTTTGTTGGACGACATGATGCGCGCATCGATGATATTCAGTCCCAGCCGTTCAATGCCGGCGGTAATCAGTGCAAACACATATTTTTCATCACGGGCGCAGACAAATAACTCGGTGCCGCCGCGGTGGGTTTGTTCGCGAATCAGGATCAGTGGAAAGTCGTCTGCATTATTAGCGAGTATGGACTGGGTATGCCAGACGATTTCATCGGTGGAATGTCGCATGAAATATTCATCTTCCAGGCTTTGCCAGAAATCTTCGATGGTTGCTTTGTCCGCGTTCATAGCCTGCAGTTTATCGAGCGCTTCGTTTTTAACCTCGGCAATTTTTTCGCTGACTTCGATGGGGTTGCCCAGTCCCCGGCGGAAGGCCCGGGTGGTGGCAAAATACAATTCCATTAATAACGCGTCTTTCCAGGAATTCCACAGCGCGGGGTTTGTTGCGCGAATATCGCCAACCGTGAGCAGGTACAGGTAATTCAATTTTTCCTGGCTGCCAACGCGTTCGGCAAAATCCGTAATGACCACCGGATCGCTGATGTCTTTGCGCTGCGAGGTCATTGACATCACCAGATGATGACGCACCAGCCAGGCGACGATATTGGTATCGTATTGGCTAAGTCCATGGCGTTGACAGAATTCGATGGCGTCTTCGGCGCCCAGTTCGGAATGATCACCACCGCGGCCTTTGCCGATATCATGGAAAAAAGCGGCGAGATATAACAATTCCTGTTTAGCGACCTTTTGAATGATCTGGCTGCACAACGGAAATTCATGTTTGTGTTGTTCTACCGTGAAGCGGCGCAGGTTGCGTACCAGCATCATGGTGTGTTCATCAACGGTGTAAACATGAAACAGATCATGTTGCATTTGTCCGCCGATTTGGCCAAACGCAGGAACGTAAGCGCCCAGTACGCCATAGCGGTTCATGCGCCGTAGTTCATGGGTCAGACCGGTGGGTTGACGGAAAATTTCCATGAACAGACTCTGGCAACGGACATCGTTGCGAAAATCATCATCAATCCGGTAACAATTGTCCCGTATCAGTCGAATTGTCTCGGCACGTACACCACGCAGTTCCTGATGTTGTGCCATGATTAAAAACAGTTCCAGCAGGGCGAACGGGTAGTGTTCAAATACTTTTTCATACGTAGCTTCGAGAAACCCGTTACGGGATTGAAAACGTTTGTTGATTTTTTTTATTTTGGCGCGCTGGCGGCTGCCCAGGATGACTTCATCGAAGAGTTGTAACAGCATTTCGTTAAGGCGATTCAGTTCCTGGACGGTGCGATAATAATCTTTCATGAATTTTTCAACACCCAGGCGCCGTTCGTCATCCTGGTAGCCAAATTGTCTGGCGATATTGCGTTGATGGTCAAACAACAAACGGTCTTCACAGCGGCCGGTGAGAAAATGCAGCCCGATACGGATGCGCCATAGAAAGTTCTGGCTTTCGATGAGTGTCGTTAATTCTTTTTCCATGAGAAAACCATGATCCACCAGATCGTGCAGTGTCGTAGCGCCGAAATGACGTTTGACCACCCAGCCAATGACCTGGATATCCCGTAAGCCACCGGGATTTTCCTTGATATTGGGTTCCAGGTTATAGGCGGTGTCTCCGAACCGGTGGTGGCGGTGAACCTGTTCTTCCATCTTGGCTTTGAAAAACTTCCGGCTTGGCCAGATGGCGGAAGGGCCCACCTTTTTCTGGAGCCTTTCAAACAATGTGTCAGGGCCGCATAACAGGCGGGCCTCCATGAGATTGGTGGCGACGGTGATATCGAGCTTGGCCTGGGCAACGCATTCTTTTATGGAACGAACACTCTGGCCCACTTCAAGGCCGATGTCCCATAAAAAGGTGAGAAATTCCTGGATCCGTGAAGAATACTGTTCGTACTGGTTGCCTTTAAGCAAAATGAGCAAATCAATGTCGGAGGCCGGATGCAATTCGCCGCGGCCGTAACCTCCGACGGCCACCAGGGAAATTTTCTCCTCGTTGGCGCCGATAAAGTGGTACCAGGCGCGGGTCAGCAGGTTGTCGACCGTATTGGCATGCTGATGGACCAGTTCATCCGGTGGGGCGTTTTGTTCAAAGCGCGCTTGCAGGTTTTCCCGTGCGGCATTAAGTGCTTCCCGGAACAGCGGGATGGGATTGCCGCCAGCTTTAAAGCGGTTATCGAATTCACGCCAGTCAATGCCGTTGGCAGTATTGTGATGAATTGCGTCGGTTAACACTGGGTAGTTTTCCCGGTCAAAAAGGCGCCGCGGGTCGCGGAATTAGATGTCATCGCCAGGACGACGGGTCAGAACCTCGAAGCCATCATCGGTCACCAGAATGGTATGTTCCCATTGCGCTGACAAGCTGCGGTCCTTGGTAATAACCGTCCATCCGTCAGGCAGCATTTTAACATGGCGCTTGCCAGCATTGATCATTGGTTCGATGGTAAAGGTCATGCCCGGTTCCAGAATTTCCTTGGTGCCCGGGGTACCGTAATGCAGAACCTGGGGCTCTTCATGAAACTGCAAGCCGATACCATGGCCGCAAAACTCGCGTACCACGGAGCAATTATTGGATTCGGCGTGCTGCTGGATGGCGTGACCGATATCGCCTAGCCGAACGCCCGGTTTGACCATTTCGATACCGATTTTCATGCACTCATGGCTGATCCGGCAAACCCGTTGAGCGAGAATGGATGGTTCGCCCACAAAGAACATTTTACTGGTATCGCCGTGGAACTGATCCTTGATGACCGTAATGTCGATATTCACAATGTCGCCATCTTTCAGTTTTTTATCAGCGGGAATGCCGTGACACACCTGGTGATTAACGGAGGTGCAGATGGATTTGGGAAAGCCGTGGTAATTCAGGGGAGCGGGAATGGCATTTTGCTCATTAACGATATAGTCATGGCAGATTTTATCGAGTTCGTTGGTGGTGACACCGGGTTGTACGTGGGGTTTGATCATATGCAGCACGTCCGCGGCTAACAGGCCGGCAACGCGCATTTTCTCGACTTCATCCGCTGTTTTAATGTGTATACTCATGTTACTGATATATATAGAGTTATGACGCGAAGGCCAGGGGCCCAGGGAGTCCCTTTAGTAAAAACCAGGCGCGTTACATTGTTGAAAACAACTAAGTATGGTATAAAGCCCGCGCCACTATAGCAAACATTATCTGAGCACAGTGGTAAACTTTACCAGATACTTTGCCGCTTATAATTGATAAAGCAGCAAATTCTATTAATCCGCACATGGGCCGGCACATATACTGGGTGCCCGGGTCGGTTTTTTAAACCACCCAGGTTGGTATATGGGGCTCATGGAGGCACAACCCAACAACGGAGTAAATTATGACAGCAGTCACCATGCGTGAAATGTTGGCGGCCGGCGTGCACTTTGGCCACCAGGCGCGTTTCTGGAACCCGAAAATGTCTCCCTTTATTTTCGGTGAGCGCGACAAAATCCATATTATCAATCTTGAGAAAACTCTTCCCCGTTTTACCGATGCCTTAAATTACGTGGGCAAAGCTGCCTCCAAGAAAGGCAATATCCTTTTTGTGGGTACTAAGCGCGCCGCGCGTAGTATCGTTAAAGAACAGGCCGAGCGTTGTGGCATGCCCTACGTCAACCATCGGTGGCTGGGCGGTATGCTGACCAATTTTAATACTGTCAAGCAGTCCATTAAGCGTCTCAAAGAACTGGAAACCATGGCTACTGATGGCAGCTTTGCCAAGCTCAATAAAAAAGAGGCCCTGATGTTGACCCGGGAAATGGAAAAACTGGACCGTAGCCTGGGCGGTATCAAGGACATGAACAAACTTCCTGATGCGATGTTTGTTGTTGATGTCGGCCATGAAAAAATCGCAGTCCGCGAAGCCGTCAAGCTCGGTATCCCCGTGGTAGGCATCGTGGATACCAATAACAGTCCCGATGGCGTTGATTACGTGATTCCCGGCAATGACGACGCGATGCGCGCCATTCGTCTGTACGTCACCACGGTTGCCGATGCGATCAATGACGCCAGCCCCAGCGCGCTGGATATTGCCGAAACCGGTGATGAGCTCGTTGAGCTGGACGAAAAAGGCGGCGTGGTTGCTGCGGAAAAAGCCAAACCCGCTGCCAAGAAAAAAGCAGCCAAGGTTAGTTCCAAGAAGAAAGCGGCTAAAAAAGCCGCAGCTGATGAGGAACCGCCGGCTGGCGCTGAATCTGCATCTTCCGATGAAGGCGACGCATCGGCATCCAGCGAAACGCAAGCGGAATAACAGCATACAGTTGTTGCGACCTGATCTGATAACCGCATGGGATCAGCTGAGGTTGCATTGATAAAGGGGGCTTTGCCCCCTTTTTTGGAATAGCAATTATTGAATACCCGTGGCCTGCAGCACCATCAAACGTGTCGTCGGGCTTCAGGTA
>JASFMT010000059.1:0-12660 GCA_050117455.1 Gammaproteobacteria bacterium
GCGACCGCGCCGGTCGATGCCGGCTACCCGGGCCACCACCCGGTCACCGTGGATCACGGCCCGCATTTGTCGCGCGGACAGGTACAAATCGTCGCTTTTATCGTCCGGAATGAGGAAACCAAAGCCGTCAGGGTGTGCCGTTACGATACCCCGTACCAGGTCCATTTTATTGACCAGGCCATAGCCGCCGCGCCGGTTGCGGATCAGCTGCCCGTCCCGTTCCATGGCATTTAGCCGCCGGGTCAGGGCTTCCTTATCCCGATCGTCGCGGATTTCCAGTATTTCCGACAGTTGTTGCCAGGTCAGCGGCTCACCGCGATCGGCCAAAAGATCCATGATGAATTCACGGCTGGCGATGGGATGGTCGTATTTGCGCGCTTCGCGTTCGGCGAAGGTGTCTTTTTTCTTGTTGTGTTTTGACATTCGAGTGATGATTTATGAAGTTATGGTTAGATTCGATTCAACGCCACAGTGCGCCGGAATCCCTGAATATGAATTTTTACGCGGTTTTTAACCTGAACAGCAAATAACCGTCATATTTATTGACAGGATAGCGTACGATGGGTAAAGTTGCCGCCGATTATACAAACTCATCGCAGCCGCTGATAGTCTAATCTTGTAGTTACAGCAACTGTAGCAATCGCAATATGAGTTTAGCCCATTCCAGGGCCCATTGCCGAGGTGGCGAAATTGGTAGACGCGCTAGCTTCAGGTGCTAGTGGGGGAAACCCCGTGGAGGTTCAAGTCCTCTCCTCGGCACCATTCTTACAAAACCGCAGTTGCTCGGGCGACACTGTTTTTACTCGCTTGTTTTGACGGCTATAGAAACAGCCATTCAATACCCACAGTATATTCGTTGCGGTTATACGTATACCGATCCCAGCTGGAACGATTATCAGTATATTCATATCCCGTGAGCAGGGTGGCGTGCCGGCTGATCATGTACCCCAATGTTGCACTTGCCTGGACTTGATTTTCACTTCGTTGTTTCACTTCACCGTTGATGCGATTTGAATCGGCATATTCGCTGTGCCGGTAACGTAAGGTCGTGTTAACACGCCATGTTTTGCTCAAATAGTATCGATGTTTAAACCGCAGAGACTGCCGTGTTGGCGAGTAGCTGTAAAAATTAGCGCCCAGTAGCCGGTCCTCACGATCCTGCTGTTCATATTTATATCGCAGGTAATAAGTGCCTTTTTCCGCGGTATGTTTCAACTGGAGTTGCAGTTGCCAATCATGCCCTGCCGCGTAATCCACATCCGATGATGCGGCACGCACCGCGTCATAGCCAATGAGGCCGGCAACCCGCGTCGCTGCGCTAAGGTCGCGCCGAAGTTGAACATCGGCACTGGTTGTCGTGGTATATGAATCGCCACCAACATAACTGGGTGTAAGGCCGAGGTAGCTGCTGATTTGCCACGATCCCTCCTGTTTGAAATAGCCAAGGCGTAAAGCCATTACCGAGACTTCCGTATCCGTGGATTCCTGGTTCTGCAGGGAATAGCCGTTAAAGTTCGCATCGATACCCCTCGACTTATCACCCCATAAGCGGGTTGCCGCGTAAAAATTAAATTCCATGAACCGGTCGCTTCCTCCAACCTGGTCCAGGGTCGTAGAATATGATTGATCCTCATAACCGGCCTGCGTCGAAAAATAGATCACAGTTTCCTCGGGCAATAATGATTCTTCAACGGAATAATTCATGCGTTGCAGCATTTTCTCGGCGAGCAGACGAACCTTGCGCGAGTCACCATCATCGCGGGCTTTTAAAAACCAGGCGATGGCCTGATCATTGCGGTCCTGTTTTATCGCGACAAGCCCCAGGTTCAGATAAGCGAGCTGAGTGAATGCGGGATCTTTGCCGGCAATTTCAAAATGTTTTTGGGCTTCCGGGTAATTCTTTGATTGATACAACGCTGCTCCCCAGGCATGGTGAAGCCGGGCGCTATCGTATCCTTTGTCATGGGCTTTTTTAAAAAACTGGATCGCATCAACAAACTTGTTATCAGCCAGTGCCTGTTTGCCTCGCTGATACCACTGTAATGCAGTTTCATCGCCGGCTGCACTAGCATTGGCAACTACAGCAAACAAAATAATCAAGGTCAGGGATACTGCAATTTTGAACATCTATGTGATTGGCGTATGGTGAGGCTACTGTCTTATTTAATTATTACAAAAAGCCCCTTCCTGTAGCGGGAAGGGGCATCTGGATATACTACAAATCAAGCATTAACGATGTAGCATGTTATACGCCGGGACGCCGGTCGGATGCGCGTTCCGCGGCGTTGGCGGCTGCATTTTTTGCATTGTTAACGGCTTCTTCTGCGTCATCAGTGGCATCAGCTACCGTTTCCTCGGCATCTTCTGCTGCATCTTCTGCCATATCGGTGGCATCATCCATATCGTCGCCGACATCGTCACCCATATCCATATCGCCGCCCATGTCATCGCCGCTATCACCGTCACCCGGCATATCAGGCATGGCGCCACGTACTTCGTTGGCCCGCGACAATCCGTATCCTTCACGGTTTTGTGCGCGTTCCACAGCCTTTTCAGACGCCGTTTCCGGCAGCGTTAATTCACGCATAGCAGCATCGGGCAGTTCCACCGCGGAGTCCACCGCTTGCATGGAAATATCTTCAACATCGGATGTATCGACGGCGTATGCGGTACCTGCCGTGCCCAATGCTAATGCAACTGCAGTAACAATCGTTTTTAATTTCATAGCACCTCCTATAACCGAGACAGTAAAATTAATGAATTTATTCGCGTTAATGAGCTGAGTGTATTGCTGTAACCGGCAAGCCCGCCTGAAACTCGGTGTCTTTGCCGGCAATCCTCGGAAACACTTTGCGGTTTTATGGTCCGTATCAACACTGCGGACACTATTGTTATGTTTTCACTACTCTATAACGAGTGAATCCCGGATGGGTTGATCGGTGATATGATAAATAGACTGATATAGTCATTAGTTGATAAATGTGAAGACGATATAAGTGCCGAAGACACATGCAACTTATTGTTTTATATATTTTTTTATTTCAATGTGACATATCCAGGGCTCAACAAAATTCACATTGTTCAGGTGTATTTATTTAGATTTTTTCGACATCCTGTTACCATTTTTGCGGTTATCCGTGTGGCTCGAAATCTCATCGTATGCTTCGGTCATCACCCGTCTTGCCGCAAGTCAATGTTAATGCGCAATCATAGCAATATGATCAAACGTAGAAATTTAACATAATAAATAGTTGCTGTTGTTATTCATAAAAGACCGGTTATTGCTGCTAATCGTATTTCGATACAACGCTTTTTTGCAGCCCCCACACTTGTTTTACGAGGAACGCCTTCAATGACAAATGCTTTGATATTACCCAGATGTACCCGCCTGTTTACTGCCATTGCCTGTCTGCTCATTGGGTTTGCCAGCCCACAGGCAAGCGCGGAAACGCTGCTTAAACCTTACATACTTGCAGCAACTTCCCCGGGCGATGTTGCAGGTGTCGTTAGTGAAACCAAAGACAAACTTACCGCTGCCGGGTTTGTCGTTGTCGGCGAATATTCGCCGTACCCCGATGCGGTGATCATTGTTATTACTAACGATGCCTTGAAGCAGAACGCCGCGGCATCGGATTTTGGGGCGTTCGGCGCAGCACAACGAGTGACGGTCACCAAAGCCAAAAACCAGGTACAGGTTGCATTCACCAACCCGGTATACATGGCGAACGCTTATCGCATGAAGTCCGATCTGGCGGGCGTTGCCGATGGATTAAAACAGGCATTGGGTCATCAGCGCGAATACGGCCCCGACGAAGGACTCAGCGCGGAAGATTTGCGTGAGTATCATTACAAATGGTTGATGCCGTATTTTTACGATCGCTTGCAGTTGGCCACGTACGAGAGCTACGAGCAAGCGTTGGAAAAAGTGGAAGCGGCGTTGCAATCAGATAACAAGGGCGGCGTAGAAAAGGTCTACCGGGTCGACGTTCCCGGCAAACAGGAAACGGTAATCGGCGTGCATATGAAGGGGCCGAACAACGTGGAATGCAGCGGTGATCAATATATTATGAGCCGGATCGACTTTAAGGATACCCGGTCTACCGGCCACCTGCCCTATGAAATCGTCATCTCGGGTAACAAAGTCTATGCATTACCCGCCGAATTCAGGATTGCCATCAGTTTTCCGGACTTATCCATGATCGGCAGTAACAGTTTTGCGTCGATTATGTGTGCACCTAATGCCATACAAGAAGCGCTGACCTATGGCAGCGGCGGGAAAATAGCAGACGATTTTTGATCGCAAAGACAATAAAAAACCCGCTCTCTCAGAAGAGCGGGTTTTGATTGGCTAGCACTGATTAACTAGTTAGCTTTTTCGGGGACGACTCTTAGCAGCCCTCGACCTTCAAACATGGTGCCGTCTTTCAGCTCACCTTTGAGTACGCCTTCCAGGTCACCTTTCTGGAATCCCGCAGCCTGATTATCGAAATGACAAACCATGTCTTTCACGCCATCGTGGTTCAAGTCTCCACCCGGCTTATTGCATTTTTTCAGGCTATCTTCGTCACCATCATGGCCAAAGGTTAGCGAATCTACCGCGACATCTTTCGGATCAAAGTCATCACTGGATAACAGCGCCACCGGCACCCTGCCACGAGCCCGGGGATTCAATGGTGCCACTGCGTTGTTGCCCGGCTTGACGGAAATATTCATGTGCAATACCGGGTTACTGACGCCGGATACCACTAACTGGTAATCCCCGTTCCTAATATATCCGTTGCGCGCCACTGCACCGTCGCTGAAGTAGCGGGGGTAGTGACTCACACCAACATAATAGGTGCCGGTTGCGGGCAATACAAAATCCACAATGCGCGAATCATAGAAATGCGTACTGCCTTCATCGATGGGAAAGCCATCATCATTCATTCGCAACATGGTGTAATCGGGTCCGCCGCTGAAAACGGCAATCACTGTATCCACACTGCGCATGCCGCCCATGCCGCCGTCAATATCAATGGTTACCACATCACCGGCCTGGCCGAAGAACTTGAAATAGTCCAGATCTTCCACCGCTGCACCGGATACCACGCCCAGCACACCATCGACCGTAAATTCATCAGAAGTGGGGGTGATAAACTGCGCGAGGGATACCGGGTGGTTTTGTTCTGTATCCACCTCATCGGCAAGGACTTGCTGGCTTAACACCAGCCCTGCACCAAGAATAGATGCACATATGTAACTACTAACTTTTTTCATGTTTACTCCTATACCGCGTCAAGAAACATGAGAATCCATCTATCTAATAAAGAAGCTCCATTCCTGGTCCCTAAACTTTAATTTCCAAACCAAACTTTACTCCCATCTGTATCGAACATTGCGCTGACAACTTAAATTTGATGAATTTAGTAAGTCATTAGTATTTGTGATAAGGAACCTTGCCACATACTTTGCGGTACTGGAGCACACCACGTAGGTTGTCATATTTTTCAGTCACTTAGGAGCACAATAAAGACAAGCTGAAATTTATCTCCAATGTGGTTTTTTCTGGCATCGTTACCAAACTTAGCCAAAATCGATGAGAAATTTTTGCGGTTTTGCGACGCAGTTCACGTGGAAATTGCGAAGCCCACATATTTAGTCAATTCTGGGAAGGAAAACTAGAAAAATTAGATAGATAGCGGAGTTAAAACAGTACTGGACCGATGCGCGGGGCGCGCTATTCAGGCAGCTGGTTAAAACATTGCGGCCGTGCAGATGAGGACCATTTCCTTGTGTGCTGTTTGAATCGCTTTTTTACTGCGTTCACGATGCAGTTCTCGCAACTTACCCTGCAACGCTCGAGCAAAAATATCGCCGTAATCCGCGGCTTTCAGACTTTGTCCGCGAACATACATTTCACCAATACTAACTTCATAAGGCCGAAGGCATTCGTCTTTAATGAGTTCCGTAATCTGCCCGGTGTGAATGCTTTCACCGTTAACGTTAAAAAGAACCAGATCACGCTTGCCGTTAAAGGACACTCTAAGTTTCTTAACACGGGAAAGCAGTTCAGTTCGGCTGTATTCCACCGGCGGCACATCCAGCACTTTCAGCCGGGCAGCACCAATCTGGGCATAGCTGTAAACCCGAAGACCCAGCTTTTTCAGTGTGGTAGTGGTTAATTCCCCGGTTACCCGCAACCCATTGTCCCATTGGAAGTTGGCAACCGCGCGACGGGTCAATTTACCCATAACGCCGTCCGTTGGCCCCGGATCATACCCCTTGTGTAACAAGCGCATTTGAACGTGATACACAACGCGGCTGCGCTCGGCGGCGCAGGCCTGAAATACGGCAGCCTGTAACGCAATTACCACGAGCAGGCAAACAATTGTCCTTAAGTTCATAACAGAGTAACGTGCAGTAGAGCGTGAAAGCAAATTTGCCGATTCGCGTATTTTACTCGCATATTACTTCGAATGCATATGAAACAGAATATCGACGTTACAACTCCATCCGTGGTTAATTTAAGCCATTGTTCAGCCTGGCTTGATCCTTAACTTCACAATCGCTTCATGTTTCATTTCAACGCTCATTACACTGCGAGCGAGCACTAACAACTACAACTACGGGGATTTGAAAAATGGATTTCAAAAACAACAGCGGCGCTCGGACCAGCGTGTGCTGCGATACGGGCAAGATTATCCGCTGGTGAAATGACAAACGATGTTGAAGCGAATCAGCCCCGGTTATTCGAAGGGGTGTCGTAGAATAATAGTCTCTGATCGATCCGGCCCCGTGGAGACAATATCGATGGGCCGTTCAGCGATGTCCTCAATACGTTTAAGATATGCCCGTGCGTTATCAGGCAAATCCGAATAATTTTTGATACCCACCGTGGACTCCTTCCACCCGGGCATCTCTTCATACACCGGCCTGCAGGCTTCGTAGGCTTCTCCTCCCACGGGAGGCGTTTTGCGCTCCTCACCGTTGCATTGATAACCGACACAGATGGAAATTTTATCCAGGCCATCCAGTACATCCAGCTTGGTGATGCACAGCCCTGATACACTATTGATCTGGTTGGAACGGCGTAACGCTACCGCGTCGAACCAGCCGCAACGCCGCGCCCGGCCGGTGGTGGCACCAAATTCGTGACCTTTCTCCGCGAGATGCCGGCCATGGGCGTCATCCAGCTCGGTGGGAAACGGGCCGGACCCCACGCGGGTGGTGTATGCCTTGGTAATACCCAGCACGTAGTCAAAATAACGCGGGCCCACACCGCTGCCGGTACCGGCATTACCGGCCGTGGTATTGGATGATGTCACGTACGGATACGTACCATGATCAATATCGAGCAACGCGCCCTGCGCGCCTTCGAACATAATACTTTGTCCTTGCTGCTGGTACTGGTACAGGATTTCAGGAATATCGGCAATTAACGGAGTAATGCGCTCGCCCAACGACAGGGACTGATCCAGCACCTGCTGAAAATCGACCGTGTCTGTTTTGTAATAATTCTTTAATGCAAAATTATGGTAGTCCAGAACCTCACCGAGCTTGGCGGCAAATTCCTTGCGATGCAACAAATCGCCAACGCGTAAACCTCTGCGCGAGACTTTATCTTCATAAGCCGGACCAATTCCTCTGCCGGTGGTGCCAATGGCGGATTTACCACGGGCAATTTCCCGCGCGTGGTCCAATGCCACGTGATAGGGCAATATTAACGGACAGGCTTCGCTGATATTCAGGCGCGATGTAACCGGTACACCGCGGGCTTCGAGCATTTCCATTTCTTCCATTAACGCTTCAGGAGAGACAACCACGCCATTACCAATGAGGCATTGAACACCATCGCGTAAAATGCCGGAGGGAATAAGGTGCAGAACGGTTTTTTCACCGTTTATAACCAGTGTATGGCCGGCATTATGACCGCCCTGAAAACGTACCACCGCTTTAGCCTGATCGGTCAGTAGATCAACGATCTTTCCCTTTCCTTCATCCCCCCACTGCGTACCAATGACGATGACGTTTTTTCCCATGTTTCGGCTTCCTGATTTAAGACGTGATGATTGATTCTTGGATTTTTATGTACGGCGTTAATGATTTATTGAAGTTTTTAATTATCAGCTATTCGCGATATTGTCCAACGCAGTCGATGCGCTAATTCTTCACCGGGCTAACCACCCATTTGTTTTTTTCCTTAACCAGTTTACGGTCGCATCCCATTTGCCGTGCATCATCTTCGTGCCCCGGCAATGCGCTGACGACGCGCTCCCCACTGGCCCGTAACTCGGCGATACGCGCTTGCAAGGCGTCATCCTGCTGGGCCGGGGCATAGATTCCATTGGGTAGTTCATCTGCGCTTTGGGCAGAATACTCCATCAGCGCCCGCAGATCAGCGGTAAATCCGGTCGCCGGCCGGGCTCGCCCAAAAGCTTCGCCAATATGATCGTAGCGGCCGCCTTGCGATATGGCCTGACCAATGCCCGGTATATACGCGGCAAACACCACACCGGTGTGGTAATTATACCCGCGAAGCTCAGCCAAATCGAAGTGCAACTCAACGTCCGGGCTGTGTTTCTGCAACTGGTCTGCAATTATTTCCAGGTTATCAATGGCTTCGGCGACGGTGGGATCGGCGGACTTAAGCCTGTCGCGTGCAGTTTTCAGCACCTCCGCCCCCCCATTAAGCCAGATGAGCTCCGCCAGCATGGCGCGAACGTTGTCCGGCATGGTCACTTCCGCCAGCAATGCCTCCAACTCCGGCGCGGCTTTACGCTGCAGAATATCGAACAATTTTGATTCCCGGGCTGTATCAAGACCCGCCTGCTTGGCCAGGGCGCGGAAAATACCCACGTGGCCCAGATCGAGATAGATTTCCCCCACCTCGATCCGCTCCAGCATCGCCAGCATCAACCGGATGATTTCGGTATCGCTTTCAACCCCGGCGTGGCCATAGAGCTCTGCCCCAATTTGCATCAGACTGCGTTTGTTGGACAAATCGTCAGCGTGAGTGCGCAATACTGTGCCCATGTAACACAGCCGGGTAGGCTGTTCGCGTCCTAACTGATGGGCATCGATACGAGCCACCTGTGGTGTCATGTCAGCGCGAATACCCATCATGCGGCCGCTTTTTTGATCCACCAGTTTAAATGTTTGAAGATCCAGATCACCGCCGATGCCGGTTAACAGCGAATCGGTGTATTCAACGAAGGGAGGAATAACTAATTCGTACCCCCAGGTAAAAAACAGGTCAAGCAAATCACGGCGCAGCCGCTCGATTTGCCACGCATCGCCCGGGAGCAGTTCTTCGATACCTTCAGGAAGGACCCAACGATTGTTATCCATGACAGATGGTTCTTATTTAAATACTTTGAATTAGTCTGCGAATTGAATGCGTCGAAAATAGCAATTTAGCGATTAACAAAATACATTAATAACACACCCACAATCATACTGGCAAAACCACCGATTCGCAGCTGCCTGTCGTCCATTTGTGAAATCAATTGCATGGCTTGTCTGAAACCGGCGGGATTCAAAAAAGGCAGTAGTCCTTCAACCACCAACACCAATGACAGCGCCAAAAGAAAATCATGCCACATGGTTAACAGCTCGCTCTATTCACCGATCCGTTAACTCATCTCGGACCGCGATAGAGAAATATTGTTGTCGTTATAGAAACTGCCCCTCACTATTGCGCTACTGGTCAAGTCGACCTGTAGCGCAATGCGCACTGCAATACGCACTAATAGTAGCGGGCTCAGTTATTTGAAATACTTAAAGAATTCGCTTGTGGGCTCCATCACCAGGATGTCGCCCTTGTCGGCGAAGGTCTTTCGATAAGCGTTCAAGCTGCGATACAACGCGTAAAAATCCTTATCCTGATTGTAGGCTGTGGCATAAACATTGGCAGCAGTCTTGTCTCCCTCACCGCGGATTTGCTCGGCTTTGCGATATGCTTCGGCCAGAATTACCGTACGTTCCTTGTCTGCCCTGGCTCGAATGGTTTCCGCAACCCGTTCACCTTCCGCGCGCAATTCCTTGGCAACCCGTTCACGTTCAGCTTCCATGCGGCTGTAAACCGATTCACTGATGTTTTTATCCAGGTCGATGCGCTTGATACGTACGTCCACAATATCTATGCCAAATTCCTTGGCACGCTTGTTGGCGGTTACCGTCAGGATATCCATGATTTCACTGCGTTCACCGGATACCACTTCGACGATGGTTCGTTTACCAAACTCGCCACGCAAGTTATCTTTTATGAACTGGGATAAACGTACGTTGGCCGTTAGCACATCGCCACCGGTGGCGGTATAGTACTTTGCTACATCTTCAATTCGCCATTTAACGAAGGCATCCACAATCAGGTTTTTCTTCTCATCGGTAAGATAACGCTCCGGCTCAGAGTCCATGGTCTGAATACGCGAATCAAATTTTTTCACGTTATTCACAAAAGGCACTTTCCAGTGCAGTCCCGGACCAAAATCGCTGCTGACAATCTCGCCAAACTTGAACATGATCGCTTTCTCACGTTCGTTGACCGTGAAAAAGGACATGGATCCCACGATCAAAACCGCGAGAATGACAATTAAACTAATGATTTTTCCCTGGGGCATCAGCGGCCTCCCGTGTTAATACTGCGTGAGCTTTCTCTTCGCGAGCTTTCTCTTAACGGTATCTGGTTGCTGCTGGAACGCGATGGCGATGTTGACGATGGGCTGTTGTCCCGGTCTTTTGTCAGGTCACGGAGCGCCGCGCCACTTTGCATCAACTTATCCAGTGGCAAATACATCAGGTTGTTGCCACCTTTGACGTCAACGATGACTTTGCTGGTATTGCTCATAACCGATTCAACGGCATCGATATACATCCGCTTGCGGGTAACTTCCGGTGCCTTTTTATATTCTTCCAGAACCTGGAGAAAACGCGAGGTCTGACCTTTTGCTTCCGCGATGACCTGTTCCTTGTAGGCCAGCGCATCTTCTTCAGCACGGGCGGCTTTACCACGAGCCCTCGGGATAATGTCGTTGGCGTACGCTTCCGCCTGGTTTTTCAGCCGCTCTTCGTCCTCACGCGCTTTCACCGCGTCATCGAACGCTGCCTGCACCGGTTCCGGTGGCTGTGCATCCTGCATGTTCACACTGGTGACCAGCAAACCGGTTTTATAACGATCCAGGATATCCTGCATCAGGACTCTGACCTGCGAGGCGATTTCGGTACGACCCTCCGTGAGGATAAAGTCCATATTGTTCTTGCCGATGATCTCCCGCAACGCGCTCTCCGCGGCCTGGCGCAATGTGTTATCCGGGTCCACGACGTTAAACAGATAATCACTGGCGCTTTTGATCTTGTACTGAACCGCAAGGCGGATATCAACGATGTTCTCGTCCTGGGTCAGCATCAACGATTCTTCCTCCAGGGACCGGGTGCCTCGCCGGCCCGTGGTGGATTCGGAACGATAACCTATCCTGGCATCGCGAACGTTCTCGATGTCCACGATTTCATAGCTCTGAATCAGGGGGGGAATCCATTGCAAACCCGGCGTGGTGGTTTCCTTGTATTTACCAAATTGCAGCACCACGGCGCGTTTACCTTCGTCAACGGTGTAAAAACCCATCACACCCCAGATGACAATGACCACGACAATAATTAAACCTATGCCGCCCGCACCAATGCCACGGCCACCGGATCCGCCGGAAGAACCACCGGAACCGCCTCCGCCGAACAGAGATCCAAATTTTTCCTGCATTTTTTTAACTACTTCATCGAGGTCCGGTGGTCCCTGGTTACCGCCACCACTACTACCACCGCCCCAGGGATCTTTGTCTTTCCCGGAGCCTCCCGGTTCATTCCAGGCCATGTATTACTCCATCGTATTGATTGATTAAAATTTGGACACCCCAATGGGTGCCGATGATTTGCCTGTTATTTGATTGCATGCAAAAGCTGAATTTTAGGTTGCCAGGACGCTACCCGCAAGAGTTAATAATTTGTTTATCCGACTCTTTTTCCAGGGTTACGCCTTCTTCACGCTGAACAAGCTCGAGGTTCTGCCGCGTAATTTCCACTTCTAATATTAAGTCACCACTTTCGTCTGTTCGTTCCCGCAGCACCTTGCCATGGCGATAGAGCGATGAGCGCAATTTGCCGTTGACCGGGGGTATCCGCACCCATTGATGCAATAATTCATCCATACACAATAAACGGATCGCATCGTTGAGATGCCGGAGTCCCTCGCCGGTTTTAGCCGACACCCACACCCGAATGGGACAGTCCGAGTCATCATAATCGATGCGCGGTGAGGTATCCGCAAGACGATCGATTTTATTGAACACCAGCAATTGCGGAACCTGGTCTGCCCCGATTTCCTTTAATACGGCATTCACCTGGTCAATGTTGTCCCGGTAATCAACGCTGCTGGCATCTACCACGTGCAACAACAAATCCGCTTCCCGGGTTTCTTCCAGTGTCGAATGAAAGGCTTCCACCAGATCGTGCGGCAAATGCCGAATGAACCCTACCGTATCCGCAAGGATGACCGGATTGTTGTCACCCAGATCACAACGCCGCAAGGTGGGATCAAGGGTGGCAAAGAGTTTGTCTTCCGCATAGACATCCGCGGTGGTCATCGCATTAAACAGCGTCGACTTGCCCGCATTGGTGTAGCCGACCAGAGAC